>DATMNJ010000145.1:0-2253 GCA_035569175.1 Thermoanaerobaculia bacterium
ATGGCGGTGCTGGAACTGCACGAGGCGGGTCTTCTGCAGGTCCGGGACGTCATCGAACGTGCGGTCCGGTTTGCCCTGGTAGAAGATCCAGAGGATGTGCGCCCAGAGGCCGCCCCGCTGGATGTTGTACGGATCCCAGTCGTGGTCCACGTAGCGGTGGTGGATCCGATGGTCCGAGCCCCAGGCCAGGATCGAGTTCTGCAGCGCCATCGCCCCGAAGAAGAGATAGAAGGCCTGGATGAGGGGATGGCACTCGTAGCTCTTGTGTGCGAACAGCCGGTGATATCCGGCCGTCACCGAGATCCCGACGAAGGCGTAGAGGACGAGGAAGAGCACGGGCTCCCACCAGCGCACGCCGTACTTCCAGGAGTAGGCCGCCGTGCCCACGATGCCGATCACCGGCGACAGCATGAAGAAGGCGATGCGGATCCAGTCTTTCTTGCGAGTTTCCACCTGTGCTCCGTTCAAGCGCGTGCCCCCGGACGGTGGCGCGCCAGGACCTCCATCGCCTCTTCGGTGACGTCCACCATGATCTCCGCGGTCGGCCGTCCGTGGAGCTCCTCGATCAACCCGCAGATCGCTCGCGGGGCCGCCCCCATGTCCTCGAGGAAAACGGCCAGGTCGCCGTCGCCATAGAGATAGCTCGCGTCGAGGGCGCTCGCGTCGCCGGCGCTGCGCAGCAGCAGCGTCGCCTTGAACTCGTACGGAATGCGCTCCGCAGGTTGAATCCGAATCTTCCAATCCTGGCCCATGGCAGACTCCCCCGGCCGCAAAGCGGCCAAGCCCGACGCCTCAATAACGATTGCGCCGCCCGCCTCCGCCGCCCCCGCCGAATCCGCCGCGGCCGCCGCCCCCGCCGCCGCCCTCGGTCTTCGGGCGCGCCTGGGACACGGTCAGAGCGCGGCCGCCGACGTCTTTCCCGTTCAAGCCGCTGATCGCCGCCTGCGCCTCGGTGTCGTTACCGAACTCGACGAAGCCGAACCCCTTCGAGCGGCCGGTGTCGCGATCCGTGATCACGGCGACCGAATCCACGGTGCCGTAGGCCCCGAAGAGCTCGCGGAGCTCGTCTTCGTTGGTGCTATAGGAAAGATTGCCCACGTACAACTTCATGGAGAGGCCCTTTCGACTCGCAGGGAGTCCGATTCTCGGCGATGTCCCAACGTGGGACGCGCCGAGGCGCCCTCACGCTCTCTCGCTTTGGCCGTTCGGACTTTCGGCAGGACGGGCCTGGGAAAAGGGCGAGCGAACGAGAACCCTAAAAGCATAACACGCGGTCCTGGAGGGGCGGCCGGACGACATGGGCCCCGCCCGGGGCCGGTCCTGCGAAATAATCGCCCCCGTGCGCATCCTGATGGTGGCGGCCGAGTCGGCGCCCCTGGCCAAGGTCGGGGGCCTGGCCGACGTCGTCGGCTCCCTCCCGAAGGCCCTCCGGAGGCTCGGCCACGACGTCCGCGTGGTGATCCCCGGCTACGGCGCGATCGACTGGATCCGCCATGACCCGCAGCGGCGGGCGCGCTTTCCCGTCTACACCACCTGGGGCGCGTCCGAGGCCGAGATCTGGGAAACCGATGTGGAGGGCACGCCCCACTTCCTGGTGACCGGCCCTCCGATTCCGCGCGAGCGCTGGATCTACGGGCGTTCGATCGAGGAGGACGGGCCGAAGTTCGTGTTCTTCTCGCTCGCGGCGCTCTGGTCGACCGAGGCGCTCGAGTGGAAGCCGGACGTCGTCCATGCCCACGATTCGCACGCGGGCGCCGCGGTCTGGTGGCTGGGCACGGAGGGCCGCGAGAACCCGTTCTTCCGCGACGTCGCGTCCGTCTTCACGATCCACAACCTTCCGTACGCCGCGCAGGGCGCGGGGCGCGCCCTCGGCGATTACAAGGTGCGCAAGACCGACGCGCTCCTGGCCCTCACCGCGGCGTACCGCGACTCGCTGATGGGGCTCGGCGTCCTCGCGGCCGACATGCTCACGACGGTCAGCCCCACGTACGCCCGCGAAATCCTGACGCCCGAGGGCGGCCACGGGCTCGACGGCGTCCTGCGCGCCCGCGCCGACCGCCTCTCCGGAATCCTGAACGGCATCGACACCGAGTCGTGGAACCCGGCGACCGACCCGGACCTCATCACGCCCTTCGAGGTCGCGACGCTCGCGGTGCGCGCTCGCAACAAAACGGAACTGCAGCGGGAAGCCGGCCTCGAGGCGGACTCGAGAATGCCGCTGCTCGCCGTGGTCTCGCGCCTCGTCAAGGAAAA
>DATMNJ010000146.1:0-28848 GCA_035569175.1 Thermoanaerobaculia bacterium
CGGGGCGCGTTCCATCGTATATAACCCCGTCCACTCCGTCAGGAGGGACCATCCGCGCCGAAACCCGACATTCGAAGAGAGGCACCATGACGAAGCCCCGTTTCCTCGCCCTCGCCGCGATCCTGGCCGCGCTCGTCCTCCCGACGCCGGCCGCGCGGGCGCAGCTTCCGGCCGCAAACCCCTTCGCCGCCCCCAGCCCGCTCTTCGACCAGGCTCCGCAGTTCGACCGGATCAAGGACACCGACTACCTGCCGGCGTTCGAGGAGGGGATGAAGGTCCAGGCGGCCGAGATGACGGCGATCGCCGACGACCCCGCGCCGCCGACGTTCGAGAACACGATCGTGGCGATGGAGAAGTCGGGCGAGCTGTTGACGCGCGTCGCCAAGGTGTTCTTCAACATGGACCAGTCGAACACCAACGACGCGATCCAGAAGATCAAGGCCGAAGTGGCGCCCAGGCTCGCGGCGCACCAGGACTCGATCTCCCTGAACCCGAAGCTCTACGCCCGCGTGAAGGCGCTGTACGACCGGCGCGATGCGCTCGGACTCGACGCGCAGGGCAAGTACCTCGTCGAGCGTGACCGCCTCGGCTTCGTGCGCGCCGGTGCGGAATTGCCCGAGGCCGACAAGGCCGTCCTGACCGCCTTGAACCAGGAAGAGGCGAAGCTCACGACCGACTTCGAGGACAAGGTCCTGGCCGACACCAACGCCGCAGCGGTGGTCGTCGAGGACCGCAAGCAGCTGGCCGGCCTTTCGGCGGGCGACCTGGCCGCCGCCGCACAGGCCGCGACGGAGCGCAAGCTCGACGGCAAGTGGGTCCTCGCGCTCCAGAACACGACCCAGCAGCCGGCGCTCGGCTCGCTGACGGACCGCGCGCTGCGGCAGCGGCTCTTCGACGCCTCGGTCCGGCGCGGCAAACACGGCGGCGAGAACGACACGACGGCGATCGTGGCGCGCCTGGCCGAGCTGCGCGCGAAAAAGGCGAAACTCCTCGGATTCCCGACCTACGCCGCGTACGTCCTCGACGACCAGATGGCCAAGACTCCGGAGAGCGCCGAAAAACTCATGACCGATCTCGTCCCCGCCGCGACCGCCAAGGCGCGCGGCGAGGCGGCGCGCTTGCAGAAACAGATCGACACCGAGAAAGGCGGCTTCGCGCTGAGCGCGGCCGACTGGGAGCTCTATTCGGAGAAGGTCCGCAAGGCCGAATACGACCTCGACGAGTCGGAGGTCCGCCCCTACCTCGATCTGGAGCGGGTCCTGAACGACGGCGTCTTCTTCGCGGCCAACAAGCTCTACGGCATCACCTTCAAGCCGCGGCCCGACCTGCCCGTCTATCACCCGGACGTGCGCGTGTGGGAGGTGTTCGACGCCGACGGCAAGTCGCTCGCGCTCTACTACGGCGACTACTACCAGCGGTCCTCCAAGAGCGGCGGCGCGTGGTGCGAGAGCTTCGTGGACCAGAGCGGCTTGCTCGGCACGAAGCCCGTGATCGTCAACAACCTCAATTTCACCAAGCCGGCCCCCGGCGAGAAGGCCCTCATTTCCTTCACCAACGCGACCGTGCTCTTCCACGAGTTCGGCCACGCTCTCCACGGCATGTTCCAGAACGTCCGATACCCGACGCTCGCCTCCACGCCCAGAGACTTCGTCGAGTTTCCGTCGCAGTTCAACGAGCACTGGGCGCTCGACCCGGTCGTCTTCGCCAACTACGCGAAGCACAACGCAACGGGAGCGCCGATGCCCGACGCCCTCGTCGCGAAGATCAAGAAGGCGAAGACGTTCAACCAGGGCTACCTCACGACCGAGTACCTCGCTGCGGCCCTCGTCGACATGGCGTGGCACACGCTGCCGGCCGACGCCCCGAAGCAGGACGTCGGGGCCTTCGAGAAGGCGGCGCTCGAGAGGTTCCACGTGGACCTCGTCCAGGTGCCCCCGCGGTACCACACGACCTACTTCTCGCACATCTGGGGCGGCGGCTACGCCGCGGGTTACTACGCCTACCTATGGGCGGAGGTCATCGACGACGACGCCTTCGCCTGGTTCAAGGAGAACGGCGGTCTGACGCGCGCCAACGGCCAGCGCTTTCGCGAGATGGTCCTCTCGCGCGGCGGCTCGGAACCCCTCGCCGCGATGTACCGGGCTTTCCGCGGCCGCGATCCGATCGTCGAACCGCTGCTCGAAGACCGGGGACTCGCGGCGCCGCGCAAGCCCTGACGCGAAGAGCCGCGCGCCCGGAGGAGCGTATTCTGTCGGCGTGGAAGGCCTGGACCTCGGGGGACTGCTCGGGAGTTTCTCGATCGCGACGATCGTCATCGCGATCGTCTTCGGATTCGTCGGCTACTTCGCCTTTCGCTACGGCCGGAAGAACTCCGAGCCCCGGCCGCTGTTCCTCGGCATCGCGCTCATGGCCTACGGCTACTTCGTCACCGACCCCTGGATCTCGTTGGCCATCGGCGGCGTCCTGACGCTGCTGATCTTCTTCCCGCGCTGAAGCTCCCGCCTTGCGGCAGCAAACACGCCGAGCAGCGGCTCAGGGTTCGCGGCGCGCGAAGTCTCCCGACCGGAGGGAGGGAGGAGGCGCGCGCCGCGGGAGTGAGCGCGCAGCGAAGCGGTCAGGCGTCCGGTCGAGCCCCTTTGGGCGAGCCGGACGCCGGTGCGCCGAAGGCGCAGACCGCGAAGCGAAGCGCTCGCGACGTCTAGAGCATCCCGACCGCGCGCGAGGCGAGGATCGCCACGATCGAGAGCGAGATCAGCGCCTGGAACATGCAGAGCACCTTCGCCCAGCGCGACAGAATGGCCGTGTCCGTGGGCGAGAACGCGGTGCTCGTGTTGAAGGCGAGAAAGAGGTAGTCCACGAAGCGGGGCGACCAGGCCTCGGGGTTCTCGATCGGGGCGCCGTCCATCATCTGCGGAAAGAAGAACGCGCCGGCCGTGTGCTTCAGCCGCTGGGCGCGCCGGTGCGGGCCGCCGGCGTCGAGCCGCCAGTACCAGATCGCGAAGACGAGGATGTTCGTCACCCAGAGCAACGTCGCCGCGCGCAGCAAGGACGTCGGCGACTCGGCCTTCGACGGCAGCCGCATGATCAGGAGGGCGAGCGAGCCCGCCAGGGCGCTCGTCACGACGCCGCTGATGACGTACCCGAGGGTCGCGTCGATCGCGTGGTTTCCCGCACGGTGGGCGAGCGTCGCCGGAACCGAAAGCACCGCCACGATGGCGAGGAGGAGCCAGCGCGGTCCCAGCACGAGCGAGTGCGGCAGCGAGAGAGTGATCCCGCCGACCCCGACGAGAGCGACGAGAACCGGCCACCGCCCCTCGGGATTTACGACTTTCGGCAGGCGAGTCACGCGGCAAGCCTAGCAGGGTCCCGTACGACAGCTCGTGCCGCCAGTCCCGGCGACGACGAGTTGTTAGACTCCGGTCGAGAGTCGACGCTTTCTCCGAAAGAGACGACGATGTTGCCTGCCCTTCTCGTGCTCGCCCGCGCCCTGGCCGGCCCGGCGCCCGCGATCCAGCTCGCGCCGGCTCCGGGTGCCCCGGCCGCCGCCGTACTGCATTTGTCCGGGCAGGCCGTCGCGCTCGATTCGCAGGGACGGGCCAGCGTTCCCGCGACGACGGAATTGTCGGCTCCGGGGTTGCGCTTCTTTCGCGCAGCCGAGGGGGGTGCCGCCCTCTACCTCCCGGACAACGACACTCTCGTCACATGGCCGCTCTCCGGCGTCGGACAACCCCCTGGCTCTCAGATCATGGTCCGGGAACATGCGGCAGCTGGCTGGGAGCAGGCCTCCACGTTCGAAGCGCCCGTCGAAATGGGGGGGGACAACGCCAAGGTGCGATTCGCGCTCGCTCCCGGAGACTGGGACGTCGCGATCCTCGTCCCGGGTTTCGCGCCGGCCTTCGTCTCGGCGGTGAGCGCGCACGCTCCAGCAGTGACCACGGCCGCGTCAACCCTCACACGCGCCGCCAGTCTCAAGGCGCGGATCCTGAGCGCGCGAAGCGGAAAGCCTCCCGCGCGGTGGATCGCCCGGTTGACTCGCCCGGGTCCCGCGCCCAAAGACGAGGAGACCCGCTTCTTCGCCACGCGGCCGATTGCCGTGAATCGCGCCGCTCTGGATTTCCCGAGTCTCCCGGTCGGGACCTGGGAGCTGCAGGTCGAGGTGCCCGGAGGCGGTAGGCGGCGGCAAGCCGTCGGTGCGCCCAGGCCTGGCGCCGTCGTGGACCTCGGCGACTTCGTCATTCCCGACCCCGGAACCGTCCGCGTCACACTCGTGTTTCCAGTCGAGCTGCCCGGCGGCGACGTCACGGTGCGCCTCAGGGGGACCTCCACCGTCAGCGGCAGCCTGGATGTGGAGCTCGGCTCGAAGACCGTCCACCCGAAACCCGAAACCGTCGTCGAGTTCGAGCGCATCGAGCCGGGACAGGTCGCGATCGAGTCCGAAGTCGCGGCGAGCGGCCTCGATCACCTCGAATTCATCACGGTCGAGCCTGGTGAGACCACGGAGGATCGCATCGTGCTCGCCCCGGTGAAGATCCACGGCACCGTCAGGCGCGGGGACGACACCGTTGCGGGCGCCACCGTCAGCTCACCGCTCCACGACGCTCGCCCGGCGGTCTCCTCGGTCTCCGACGACTTCGGCGAATACGCACTCAGAGTATGGGCCGCCCCGGGACACCTGACGTTGAAGACGCTGCCGTCCGGCGACCCGACGCCGTTTTCCGAATTCATCGCGATCGATCGCGACGCCCTCGAAGTGGATCACGACGTCCTGCTTCCCGCGGCCACGATTCGCGGCACCGTCCGCGATGCGGACACCAGCGTGCCGATCGCCGACGTCCGGATCCTCGCGACTCCGTCCGTCGAGAAACAGGGCGAGGCGAAAGCCGCGCGCTTCGAGACGGAAACTCAAAGCGACAGCGACGGCCGTTTCGAGTTGCGAAACCTGGCCGCCCGGAGAATCGACCTGCAGACCCATCACAAGGGCTATGCGCCGTCCCGGCTCCACGAAGTCGAGCCGACCCCCGCTGGCAAGGACGTCGAGATCCGGCTCGAGAAGGGGCTTCGGCTCCACGGCGTCGTGACGGACCCGCTCGGAACAGCCCTGAGCGGTGTTCGCGTCAATCTCGATCCCGACCCGCGCGGGATGATGTTCGCCCAGGCCAGCATGACGTCCGCCACCGGCGAATTCGAGTTTCGATCCGCGGCGACGGGCCTGCACGTCATGGAAATCCTCGAGTGCGGCTTCGCCATCGAGGTCCGAGGCGTGGACGTCTGGCCTCGCCCCGACACGCCCGGCGAGATCGAGGCGAACGTCGAGCTCGCACCCGAGACTCCCTTGCTGCTCGTCCACGTCGAGGACGGCGCCGGGGCGCCTGCCCAGGGCTGGACGCTCCTATGGACGGTGCACGGAGTCGTCCTTCCCCTCGGAGCCTGGCAGAATTTTGCCGAGGGATGCGGGCAGCCGATCGCCACCGATTCCGGCGGAGACATCCTGCTGAACGGAATGCCGAGGATGACGATCGGCGCGATCACGCCCGGCACCCTGCGGCCGCTTGGACAGTTCGACAACGACGGATCCCAGACGAGCTGGACGATCCGGATTCCGAAGGAGCACTGAACATGGGAAAGAAAGACCCGCGCGTCGACGCCTACATCGCGAGATCCGCGCCGTTCGCGAAGCCGATCCTGAAGCACCTGCGCCGCCTCGTCCACCGCGGCTGTCCGGAGGTCGTCGAGGGGATCAAGTGGGGCATGCCGCACTTCGACTACCAGGGCATCTTCTGCGGCATGGCCGCCTTCAAGGCGCACTGCACCTTCGGCTTCTGGAACCGGGCGATGAACCTGGAGCGCAACACGGAGGCGATGGGCCAGTTCGGCTGCATCCGGACCCTGTCGGACCTGCCGGCTGACTCCGTCATCGTCGGCTACGTCCGGCAGGCGAAGCGGCTCGCGGACGAGGGCATCCGTCTCGGCCCGGTCCGCAAGGCGAAGAAGCCGCTGCCCGTGCCGGCGGCCCTCACGGCGGCGCTGCGAAAAAAAGCCGGCGCGGCGGCGCGCTTTGCGGCCATGAGCCCGAGCCAGCGGCGCGACTACTCCGAGTGGATCCTCGAGGCGAAGACCGACGCGACGCGCGACAAGCGCCTCGCGATCGCCGTCGGCTGGATCGGCGAGGGCAAGTCGCGCAACTGGAAGTACGAGCGGAAGGCGACCTAGCCCGCGTCGTCCGCCGACGGTCCGTAGATGGACGGCACCTTGGCGCCCATCGGCCGCAGGTAGCTCGAGAGCTGGCCGCGGTGGTGGATCGCGTCGAAGAGGAACCCGAACAGCATGTCGCCCATGGGCGCTTCCCACGCCACCTTGCCGTCCACCAGGAACTGGGCGTTGCGGTCCCAGGCGGCATCGTCGAGCCTGCCGAGCCGTTTTTCGATCTCGCCGGCGTTCTTCTCGAAGGCGGCGACGGAGTCCTGGACCCGGGCGGGCGCGGGCTTCAGGACGAAGTCGACCTTCCCCTTGTCGATGATCTCGCAGGCATCGGCCCATTCGCTGGCGACCAGCCACACGATGTCGCCGGCGGCGCTGCACTTCTCGTGCGGGCGGTAGCCCGCCTTGTCTCCCGGCACCGCCTGCAGAACGCGGACGAACTTCGGCTTTTCGGCCTTGAAACTCTCGGCGAAGAACTCGCGGGCACTCTTCATGGCGTGGCTCCTTCGTTGATCGGCGCATCATATCCACCCGAAGCCCTTCGCGATTTCCGCCAACCCCGAGCGAAACCCCCGTTCCCCCGCCGCGTCTAAGGATGTAGACTGTCTACATGGTTGACCGAACGCCGTACCAGAACCCGATCGAGCTGCTCCAGGGCACACTGGACCTGCTCGTCCTGCAGACGCTGACCTGGGGTCCCCGGCACGGTTACGGCATCGCCGGGGCGATCCGGGCCGGCTCGAACGAGGCCCTCCAGGTCGACACGGGGTCCCTGTACCCGGCGCTGCACCGGCTGGAACGGGAAGGGGCCGTCGGGGCCGAGTGGAAGACCTCCGAGAACAACCAGCGCGTGAAGATCTACCGGCTGACGCCGCAGGGGCGTCGAAAGCTGACGCAGGAGCGCACCCGCTGGGAACGTCTCATGCAAGCGATGTCGGGTGTCCTCGATGCCCCCAGGGCGCCGGTCACGGACGAAGCATGAAGCCGTTTCTCGCCTTCTTCGGCCGGCGGCGCCGCGAGCGGGAGCTCGACGACGAGATCGCCGCCCACCTGGCCATGGCCATCGCCGACCGCGTGGCGCGGGGCGAGACCGAACGCGACGCGCAAATCGCGGCCCGGCGCGAGCTCGGCAACGAGGCCCTGGTCAAGGAGACGACGCGCGCGCAGTGGGGCTGGGGATCGCTCGAGCGCTTCGGCCAGGACGTGCGCTACGGCCTGCGCCTGCTCAAGCGGTCGCCGGGCTTCACGGCCGTGGCCGTCCTGACGCTCGCCCTCGGGGTCGGCGCGAACACGGCGATCCTCTCGGTCGTCAATGCGATCCTGCTGCGGCCGCTCGACTACGCCAGCCCGGACCGCCTCGTCGTCCTGCTGCACCGCGGCCGCAATCCCGTGGCTCCCGGCAACTACCTCGACTGGAAGGCCCGCAGCCGCTCGTTTGCGAGCATGGGGGCGGCCGAGAACTGGTCGGCCAACCTGACGAGCGGCGACGTGCCGGAGAAGCTGCCGGCCATGCGCATGACGGCGGACATCCTTCCGATGCTCGGCGCCCGCCCGCGCCTGGGCCGAGCGTTCCTGCCCGCGGACGATGCCGCCGGCCGCGATCACGTCATCCTCATCACGGACGGGCTCTGGAAGCGCCGCTTCGCCGCGGACCCCGACGTCGTCGGCAAGGCGGTCACCCTGAACGGCGAGTCCTACGCCGTTCTCGGCGTGATGCCGCCCGGATTCCAGTTCGCCCCGTTCTGGCACACCGACGCCGAGGTGTGGGCGCCGCTCGACCTGCGGGCTCGCGCTTCGAACCGCGAAGGCTCGAGCCTGCGCGTCTTCGGCCGCCTGAAAGACGGCGTCTCGCTCGAGGCGGCGCGGCAGGAAATCGCCGCCGTCACCGCGGCGCTCGAGCGGGAGTACCCGGGGACCAATCGCGACGTGCGGGTCACGGGTCTCCAGGAGATGGTCGTCGGCGACGTCCGGCCCGCCCTCCTCGTCCTTCTCGGCGCCGTCGGCCTCGTGCTGCTCATCGCCTGCGCCAACGTCGCGAACATGCTGCTCGCCCGCTCTTCCGCACGGAGGCGGGAGATCGCGCTGCGGGCCGCCATCGGCGCGAGCCGCGGCCGCATGGTGCGGCAGATCCTGACGGAATCGCTCGTGCTGGCGGCCGCCGGAGGCGCCGCCGGCGTGGCGCTGGGGGCCTGGGCGCTCGAGCTGCTGCTCGCCTTCGCCCCGGCCTCCATCCCGCGCCTCTCCGACGTCCGGCTCGACGCTCGGATCCTGCTGGCCACGTTCGCCGTCGCGCTCGCGACCGGCGTCGCCTTCGGCCTCGCTCCCGCGCTGCAGGCCTCCTCCGTGGGACTGCACGAGGCCTTGAAGGACGGCGGCAGCTCCGGCGCCTCGCGCGAGGGCGGCCGTCTGCGGCGCGTCTTCGTCGCCGCGGAGTTCGCGATCGCGCTCGTGTTGCTCGTCGGCGCGGGCTTGATGGTCCGGAGCTTCGTCGCGCTGCGCCGGATCGACCCGGGCTTCGACCCGCGCGGCGTCGTCTCGATGGAAGTCTCCGTCGCGGGAACGCGCCAGGCGGAGCCGGGCCGCCGCAAGGTCCTCTACCCCGAGATCCTGGAGCGCTTCGCCGCGATTCCGGGCGTGAAAGCCGCCGGCGCCATCAACCACGTGCCGATCGCGGGAGACATCTGGGGATTCCCCTATACGGTCGAGGGGCGGCCGAGACCCGCGCCCGGGCAGTCGCCCGTCGCGGCATACCGGGCCGTTCTGCCCGGATACTTCGCGACGATGCGCCTGCCGATCCTGCGCGGGCGCGACGTCGCCGCCACCGACACGGCCGGCGCGCCCGGAGTCGTCCTCGTCAACGACTTTCTCGCGCGGCGCATCTGGCCGGGCGAGGATGCCCTCGGCAAGCGGATCGCCGTCGACGGTCCCGACGATGCGCCCGTTTGGCTGACCGTCATCGGCGTCGTCAAGAACGCGGTGCAGAACGACTGGAGCGCGCCGCCCGACGACGAGATCTATCTCGCGCTGCTGCAGCGCGAGCAGCTCACCGACTCGTCGGGGCCTCAGGCCGCTTACGTCACCTACGTCGTCCGCACGGACGGCGACCCGGCCGCTCTCGTGCCCGCGCTGCGCGCGGCCGTCTGGCGGATCGACCGCACCCTTCCCATCTCTCAGGTCCTGACCATGCCGGACGTCGTCGCGCAGGCCAACGCCCGCGCCCGGTTCCAGACCCTGCTGCTCGCCGTGTTCGCCGGGGTCGCCGCCCTGCTCGCCGCGGTCGGGATCTACGGCGTCATGAGCTACGTGGTGTCGCGGCGGGCGCGCGAGATCGGTCTGCGCATGGCGCTCGGCGCGCATCCGCGCGACGTCGTTCGCCTGGTCGTCGGCCAGGGAATGGCGATGGCCCTCGCCGGAGCCGCCGCGGGGCTCGCGGCCGCCTTCCTCGCGAGACGGCTGATGTCGGGCGTCCTCTACGGGGTCGGGCCCTCCGACCCCCTGACCTACGGCGTCGTCGCGGCGCTGCTGCTTGCGATCGGCCTCGCCGCGAGCTACCTGCCGGCCCGCCGCGCCGCGCGCCTGGATCCGATGGCGGCCCTGCGGGCCGACTGACCCGGCCACCCAACCGGCCCCCCGGACCTCAGAATCCCCTTCTGCCCCGCGGCGTTTCTGCGCTAGCCTTCACGCCGTGAAGCGCCTCGTGGACCTGACGGCGGCGGACCTGGCGTCGAGCCCGGTCTGGCGCTACGAGGGCGAGAGCGGCCTGGACGCTCTCGTCTCGCCGGCTCCCCGCGCCGAGCTCTCGCAGGCGGACGACGAGGTATTCCTCGCCGCGACCGACTTCGACCTCTACGACGGCAGCCACCACAAGGGCTTCTGCTTTCCGGCGGACGACTCGGGGATCGACTATCTCCAGCCGGCCATCGTCGGTCCCGCAGGCCACGTGAACTTCTGGACCGACGGGCCCGTCGCGCCCGAGGACCTCGCGGCGCGCTGGCGCGCTCTCGGAAAAGAGCCGGGGCAGATCTTTCCGGCCGCGTTCCGCTGCCTCGTGCCGGTGGACGGGCGCGTCGTGAGCGGCTGGATCGCCGGCGTCGAGTCGTCTCGCGATCTCACCGTCGCGATCCGCGAAGTGTCGGGCGGACCGGTGCGGGCCGACGGCCCTGCGGGACCGGCCGCCCTCGATCGCGCTCCCACGGCGCGGCCGGTGGAAGCGCGCCGCGAGAAGGGCGCCCCGATCGACAAGCGCACGGCCCGGCGGCGCTCGGCGCAGATGACGGTCGAGTTCACGCAGGATGCCCTGCGCGGAACCGGCGTCGCCGAGAACATTTCCCGGCGCGGCATGTTCGTCCGCGCCTCGCACCTGCCGGCCGCGGGACCCCAGCTGCGCCTGACCGTCAAGCTTCCCGACGGGCGCAAGCTCGTCCTGACGGGCCGCGTGGTCCGCAGCGCGGACGCCTCCGCCACGGGCTTCGGCCTGCGGCTGGTCGACGACTTTCCCAACTACGACACGCTCTTCCCGGGTTCGCGCAACCGGCATCGGTGAGCGGCGCGGCGTGCGCGAACGGGAGACCGGATCCCCCTCCGGGCGGAGGGGGATCTTCCTGACGGCGGCGGCTACTTCTTCCTGGTGTTCGTCCAACTCTCGGAGTCGATCTTCCACTGGCCGTCCTCGTTCACGAACTCGATCGTTCCCCAGTTGGCTTCGCCCGCGATCTTGCCGGTCGCTTCGATCGTGGCCTTCGCACCGGCGATCTTCAAGTCGGTGAACTTGAGGTCCGTCGGGGCCATCGCCTTCATCATCTCCATCCCCTTCTTGGGGTCGAGGTTCAGCTCCTTGTTCTGCTTGTCCATCTTCGCCAGGGTGGCCTTGGACATGGTGCCGCGCAGCGCCTGATAGTCGCCGGCCGCGACCGCCTTCTGCATCGTTGCGTAGACCTTGGCCTGCGGGCTCGACGCCGCAGCCTTGGCCGCATCCGCTGCGAACGCCGGAAGGCACGCCAGGGTGAACAGAACCGCCGGGAGAAGGGTACGGAGGGTCTTTTGCATGAGTCGCTCCTTACTTGTATGACCCGCGTTCGAGTGCGGGCTCTTGATCGAGACTCGACGAACCGGGGAAAAGCGGACAGGGAACCTCGAGGCGGGCGCGGGCGTGGCCTACTCCGCCCGCCTCTCTCCGAACCGGCGCTCCATGACCCGCCGGTCGAAAACGAGCTGGTCCGGACCGGGCCTGGACTCCGGATGGCGGCGCTCTCCGTCCCGGCGATCCGTCCGGCGCCGCTCGGGATGGGTCAGCGAATACGGCCAGGGCGCATCGGCCGGAGGCGCCTCCGGGGAGATCAGGATCGGAACGGGAATTCCCTCCGGGGGCGGGACCGCGAAGGGCGACGGCTCGGGGTCCGCGAAGGCGACCTCGAGGTCCGGCCGGCCGACCGGGTCCGAGACGTCCTGGATGAGCCAGTGCTCGAGCGCGTCGGTCGGGATGTCGCGAGTCGCGTTGATGGCCGCCGTGATGCGGCGGGCGTCGGCCTGCGTGCGGCCGCGGACGACGATGGCCCCCCGGGCGTCGCGGATGTAACGCCCGTCCTGGGTCCAGGGTTCGGGAGAGTGGTACGTCTCGATTTCGTCCTCGGGGAAAGGATCCGATTGCCCCGTTTGACCGCGTGCTTTGGTACTCATCGAGGGCGTGGCGTCTCGAACGATTATCGCACGGTCCTGCGTTCCGAGAAACGCCTGTCGGCCGGCTGCTACGCCTCGAGGATCGAGCGGGCCGGGACGCGAGAGGGGTCGCTCACTCGACGCTGCACTTGGCGACGTACTTTTCGAGGATGCGGATCGAATCGACGTGCACGGTCTTCGCTGCGACGTTCCGGGTGCCCTGAAACTCGACGTAGTCGCTCTCGACGCCCTTCGTCGGCTTCGGGTTGTCGACGCGGTAGAGGATCCCCGACTGCTCGTCGATGAAGACCACCTTCACGCCCTTGCGGATGCATTCCCGCGTGCAGGCCTGGCCCGGCGGACCCGAGCGCCCGTTCTGGACTCGCTGCGTCGCACACTTCTCGTCCGCGAACCAGCCCTTGCGCGTCACCGCCTCCGGCGCGGGCTCCGAGGCGAGGATCGCCCCCGAAAGAAGAAGGAGCACGGCGGCCGGTCCGGACGTCTTCATGGGCTCCCCGGAATTGTAACCCCGCCTCAGGGGGAGAGAACCGTTTCAAGATCTCGGCTCGAGAGTTCAGGCCGTGCGGGCCCGCGAGGAGTGAGACCCGCTTTTTTCCCTTGACTCGGCGTCAGGGGTCGAATACCAATATGTCGTAATGAAACATACTACCGGCCTGGATCGCCAGCTCAAGAAGGGGTCGACCGAGTTGCTCGTGCTCTCGCTCGTCGAGAACCGGGCCCGGCACGGTTACGAGATCGGCAGGCTCATCGAGACGCGCTCGCGCGGGGCCCTGCGGTTCAACGTCGCGTCGCTCTATCCGCTCCTCTACCGGCTCGAGGCGCGCGGTCTGATCGAGGGCAAGTGGGTCGAAAAGGCCTCGCAGCGGCGACGCCGCTATTACCGGCTGACGGCCGCGGGCCGGAAGATGCTTCGGATGCAGCAGAGCGCCTGGGCGGCGTTCGTCGAGGCGATGCACCGGATCACGGAGGCCGAAAATGCCTGACTGGTCGGTCGAGGTCCGCAAGCGCCTGGAGGCCCTCCGGATCGATCCCGCGCGCGAGGCCTCCATCGTCGACGAGCTGTCCCAGCACCTGGAAGACCGATACGAGGACCTGGTGGCTCACGGCGCGGCTCCCGACGACGCACGCCGGGCCGCGCTGGAGGAGCTTACCGGCGGCGGGCTCGCGGCGGCCCTGACCGAGTCTCTTCAGCGCCAGGCGCCGGCCCGCACGCCGCCTCCGGAGACGGACGCGGGCTTTTTCGCCGGACTTGCCAAGGACTTCCACTACGGGGCGCGGCGTCTGCGCCTGGAGCCCGCCTTCGCGCTGGTCGCCATCCTGTCTCTGGCGCTCGGCATCGGCGCGAACACGGCGATCTTCCAGCTCCTCGACGCCGTCCGCCTCCGGAGCCTGCCGGTCGCGCGGCCCGGCGAGCTCGTCAACGTGCGCATCGGAAAGTTGAAGGGCCGCACGGGCAGCTTCTCGGGAAATTTCCCGGACCTGACGTCCCTGCTGTTCGAACGGATCCGCGCCGAGCAGAAGGCCTTCTCCCAGCTCGCGGCCTGGAGCTCCGAACGCATCAACCTCGCCTCCGGCGGCGAGGTGCGGTACGCCGAAGCCATGTGGGTCAGCGGGACCTTCTTCGACACCGTCGGCGTCCCGCCCCTGCGGGGACGGCTCCTCGGCCCGTCCGACGACATGCCCGGATGCCCCTCCCCGTCGGTCGTCGTGAGCGAGCGGTTCTGGCGTCGCGAGCTCGGCGGCCGGGACCTCGCGGCCGGAGAGACGATCGCCCTCGGGGGCCGCCGATTCGAGATCGCCGGCATCACGCCGGCTCGGTTCTTCGGGATCGAGGTCGGGCACGCCTTCGACATCGCCCTGCCCACGTGCGCGGAAGACCTGCTCACGGACGACCCCCGGACGAAGGGGAGATCCTCCTGGTGGCTCTCGACGATCGGCCGCCTCGCCCCGGGCTGGACGCTCGAGAAGGCCAACGCGCACCTGGACGCGATCTCGAGACGGGTCTTCGAGGCGGCGCTGCCCGAGGACTACGACGCCGCGGACTCGAAGGACTTCCTCGAGATGAAGCTCGCGGCCTCGCCGGCTGAGACGGGCTTCTCGGATCTGCGGGCGGACTATTCGAACCCCCTGTGGCTGCTGCTCGGCATCTCGGCCCTCGTCCTGCTGATCGCCTGCGCGAACATCGCCAACCTCATGATCGCGCGCGCGAGCGCGCGCCAGCGCGAGATCGCCATCCGCCTCGCGCTCGGCGCCTCGCGCCGGCGGCTCGTCCGCCAGCTCCTCGCCGAAAGCCTGGTGCTCGCCGCCGCGGGAGCCCTCGCCGGCGCGGCGCTCGCCCAGGTCCTGAGCCGCAAGCTTCTTGCCTTCCTCGGCACGCACGACACGCAGTGGGTCGTGGAGATGCCGCTCGATCTGCGCCTTCTCGCGTTCACCGCAGGGATCGCCGTCCTGACCTGCGTCCTGTTCGGCCTGCTGCCGGCAATCCAGGCCTCGCGCACAGACCCGATCGAGGCGATGAAGGCCTCGGGGCGCGGCGTCGCCGGGGGCGGCGCTCGGCTCGCGGTCCGCCGCGCGCTCGTCGTGTCGCAGGTGGCGCTCTCGCTCGTCCTGCTCGTCGGCGCCCTGCTCTTCGTCCGCAGTCTGCGCAACCTCCTCACTCTCGACGCCGGGTTCGGGCGCGACCACGTCCTCGTCGTCGAGGTCGATCACACGCGCCTGCGCGTTCCGAAAGAACGGCGCATCGCGCTGCGGGGAGAGGTTCTCGAACGCGTCCGCGCCGTGCCGGGCGTGATGGATGCCGCGTCGGCCCGCCTGGTCCCACTGGGAGGGCGCTACTGGAACACGAACGTCAGCGTCGAGGGGACCGAGGTCCGGCGCCAGGCCGCCTACTTCAACCAGGTGGGAACGGGGTACTTCCGCGCGATCGGGGCCACGCTTCTCGCCGGGCGCGAGTTCACGACGCGGGACGACCTCTCCGCGCCCCCGGTCGCGATCGTCACCGAGGCGTTCGCGCGCAAGTTCCTCGCCGGCGCCAGCCCTCTCGGGCGCACCGTCCAGATCAACAACCAGGGCGGCGACACCGTCCAGCGCTTCGAGATCGTCGGGCTCGCGCGGGATTCGAAGTACGAGAACCTGCGCGAAGACTTCCAGCCGCTCGTCTACCTCTCTCAGTTCCAGGATCGGGATCCGCGCCCGTGGTTCTCGATCATCGTGCGCTCGGATCTGCCCCTCTCGGGCCTCCGGCACGCGCTGGCGTCCGCCGTCGGCTCCGTGAACCCCGAGATCGAGCTCGAGTTCCAACCCATGAGCGCCCTCCTGAGCGACGGCCTCGTGCGCGACCGCCTGATGGCGAGCCTCTCGGCGTTCTTCGGCTTCCTCGCCGCCCTGCTCGCGACGATCGGCCTCTACGGCGTGGTGTCGTACATGGTCGTTCGGCGCCGCAACGAGATCGGCGTGCGCATGGCCCTCGGCGCGACGCGGGGGGACATCCTCGGTCTCGTCCTGCGCGAGGCCGGGGCCCTCGTCGCCGCCGGCCTCGCCCTCGGGACCGCTCTGGCCATCGGCGCCGCGAGCTTCGCGCGGTCGCTGCTCTACGGGCTCAAGCCGAGCGATCCGGTCACCCTCGCGATCGCCGCCGCGGGCCTCGCAGCCGTCGCGGCCGCGGCGAGCCTTCTGCCGGCGCATCGCGCCGCGACCCTCGACCCGGTCGCGGCGCTGCGGGAGGAGTAGCCCTCTCTTCTTTCCCTCTCCCCCTGGGGGAGAGGGTCAGGGTGAGGAGGCCGCGTTCGCGAGCCGGCAGATGAACCCCCATCCGCCGCCGAGCTCGCTGATGGCGAGGACGAGCTCGTTCGACCCTTTCTTCAGCGGAAGGTACAGAGTGTCGTTCTCCGGGTTGACGATGCCGAGAAATCCCGGGTCGCGAAAGTTCTGGGCGCTCCGGCCGCGAAAGAGGATCTTGCCGTTCAGGAACACGCTGACCTCGTCGCTGTAACCGAGCGAGAGCTTTTTCACCTGGTCGCGGTCGGACTCCAGGGTGGTGCGCGCGTAGAGGAGCTGCGTTCCCGGCTGCGCCTCCAGGCGCTTCGTGAAGTCGGTTGCGAACGACACCCGCAGGTGCGGAGCCTGGCGGTAGCGATACAGGACGACGAAGCCGGGTGCCTCCGCGTCGACGGCCTGCCATGGGATGGCGGCGCTCTCGGCCGGCGTCAGCGCCCGCTCCGGATCGCGCGTGAGCGCGTCGTACGACGGCGAGATGCTCCACTTCGTCAGGGTGTCGGGCGGCATCGGCGGCAGGCGGCGCTCCCACGCCGCATCGGGCGTCGCGCGGATCTCGAAATTGGAGAAGTAGGTTGCGCCCGTCAGAACGTGCAGGGCGACCAAACCCTTCTGCATGCCGCTCTTCAGATCGTTCATCACCAGGGCCGGCTTCTCCATGTCCTTGACGAAGAGCTTCGCCTGGGCCCCGGCCACCTCGAGGCGCAGGTGGAACCAGGCGTCCTTGGGAATGTCCACGGCCCCCGTGAACCCCGTCCCGTTGTAGATCTGCCAGTTCGCGCCGGTGTTGAGAATGGGCGTGTACTGCATGGCGTCGGGAAGGCCCGACTTGTGTTGCCGCAGATAGACCCATTCGCCGTTGGCGCCCTCGTCGGCCAGCCGAAACTGGATGCCGAAGAAGCCGCGGCTCGCTGGCGTCGCGACGTCGACGTCGATGACGGCGTCGCGCATCTGGAAGTCCTTCAGGACCGCGGCGCCGCCGTCGAGGAAGAGGCACTTGCGGCCCAGGTAGTCGGCGGGCCTGGCCTCGCCCTCCAGGTCCCAGCGCGGGGAGTCCGGCGCGACGGCGACCGTTTGCGGCGTCGTCGTTTGCGAGTGGGCTGCGGACGCGATGAGCAGGGCGAGAACACACGCAAGACGGCGCACGGCGAGCCTCCACATGACTTGAGGATCACTACGGCGTCACCGAAGGAAGGTTTGGCGTTCGACGGCAGCGGCGCGCCAAGACTTCGCCAAGAATTCTCGGTCGGGCGGCGCCTACTCTCCCCGGCTGGCGGGCGGCGCGATCCCGTTCATCCGCAGGTACTCGACCATCTGGCCGTAGTGATCGTAGGCGTGCGCGACGGCGAAGGTGACCCTTTGAAGGCGAGGCGAGTCGCTGCCTTGCGCGGGTTGCAGCATGGTCTCGGCCGTCAGCATCGCCGCAGCCTTGTGGCCCATGGCATAGGAGTCCTTCAGGAACTTGACGATCTCGGCCTTGGTCGTCAGATTCTCGGGGCCGTTGCCGCCCTTGAAGTCGTCCGGAATCGCATCCCCCGTCACCTTCGACCACAGGGCGTAGTTCGAAGCCGCGACGTGCTTGACCTGCAGGGCGAACGTGCGGACACCCTTGTAGTCGGCGCCCGGGATGTTCAGACTCTCGGGAGAGAAATTGAACTTCGCCTCGGGCATGGCCTCCGCGGCATCCACCAGAAGCCTTTCGACCCTGGTGATGTCGCCGTCCACGCTTGCGGCGAGCGTCGCCGGGACCTTTCCGCCTTGCGCGAGAGCGGTCGCCGCCATTGCCGCCGCCGCCAGGATCCAGACGAAACGCGCTGTCTTCACGCGAGGCCTCCTCGAGAAGGCCATTATGGACCCGGGAGCGGGACCCGCAGATTCACTCCGCGACCTTCGCCAGCGACCGCGCCAGCTTCCGGCGGGCCTGCACCGTCGTCAGCGATTCCGTCGTGGCGGAGAACGCCACGACCCACACGAGCCCGGTCAGCATTCCGGCCAGCGTGTCCGTCGGCCAGTGGGCGCCCAGGTACACGCGCGAAACCGCCACGGCGATGACCATGGCCGCCGCGACGGCCACCGCCAGGATTCGGGCCGAGCGCTTTCGCGTCACGTGGAAGACGATCGCCGCCAGACCCCCGAAGAAGACGGTCGCCATCACGGTGTGGCCGCTCGGGAAGCTGTAGGTCGACTCCGTCACGATCGCGCCCCATCGGTCCGGCCGCGCGCGGGCGAGCGCAATCTTGAGCAGCGAGCTCAAGCCGAAGCCTCCGAGCACGCTGCCCGTGAAGAGAAGGGCCGACACGTGGCGCCGGGCAATCCAGAGGCCCGCCGCGACGACCGGCACGGCGAACAGAAGGAAACGCTGGTCGCCCATGTGGGTCACGGCCCGCATGACTTTCGTCAGTTGAGGCGATCGTTCGGCGATCAAGACCCGGCTGACCCGCACGTCCATCGGATCGGGACGGCCGTTGTCCTCGCGGATTTCGTGAGCCATCACCCCCAGGGTGACCGCGAGCGCCCCGCAGACCAGGAAGCTCAGGGTGAAGGAGAGACCGACGGCTTCTTCGCGGGAAAACCGGCGCCGCAAGAATTCACGCACGCGGGCATCGTAACGCGACACGGAGGCGCCGGAACCGCCCCGTTCATCTTCGGTTCACCTGGATCCGCCCCGTTCATCTTCGGTTCACCACGAGAAGCTCAGAGTCGTGACGTGCTGATTTCAGAACGAACCGAGGAAGATTCGGCGGGCGGCCTGCGTTTCTCGAAGGGCATGAAGAAATGGGCTTCCCTGGTCCTCGTCCTCTTCCTGTCCGCCGGCTCGGCGAGCGCAGCCGGGCCGGCGGAGCGACCGGCGGACTGGGCCGTCCCCGTGGCCGGCACCTGCGTCAAGAACCTGTACCAGGTCGAGGACGGCCTCTATCGCGGCGCGCAGCCTACGGCCGCCGGCTTCCAGGAGCTCGAGGCCCGCGGGATCCGGACGGTGCTCGACCTCGCCGGCGGCGCGGGGGACGCGTCGCTCGTCCCCGGCGACTCGCTCAAGCTCTTCCACTTTCCCATGAGCGCCTGGGGTCTCCACGACGACCTCGTCCTCCAGGCGCTGCGGGTCATGGCCGACCCCGGCAATCGGCCGCTCCTGATCCACTGCAAGCACGGCGCGGATCGCACGGGCGCGCTCGTCGCCCTGTACCGCGTCGTCGTCCAGGGCTGGAGCAAGGAGAAGGCCGTTCTCGAGATGAACGAGGGCGGCTACCACCACAACGCGCTCTGGAAGAACCTGGACCACTACGTCATGAGGGCCGATGTCGACGCGCTGCGCCGGCAACTCGATCTGAACGCCCCGTTTGCTTCCGTGCCGGGGCCGGTCCTCGCGGACCTTCCGGCGGCCGCGGCCGCCCTCGATCCGCCCGCGACGCCCTGACCGCCGCCTCCCGCCGGGGAGCGGCTTGCCTGAGGGAACCCGGTTCTCACCCCCTTGGAGTTGCCGATCATCTTCTAGCTCTTGATCTGGGGCGCCAAACCCCAGCGGATCGGACCGCGAGAGCCCCGGGAACAGTAGACTTCGAGCCGGGTTCGCCAATGACCGTCAACACCAGGGCCACCACCGTCGGAATGTCCGCGGCCTCTCGCGCGGGGCGCGGGAAAGCGCTACTGCTTCCCCAGCAGATCATCACGAGCCCTGAGACGCGCCTGCGGTATCGCATCGACAGCCTGCTCGGCCAGGGAGGCTTCGGCCAGGCCTACCTCGCGACGCGGGTGACGCGCTCGCGCGCGGTCCCGGGCGTCGTCGCGATCAAGGCGAGCGAGCACATCGACGGCTGGCTCAAGGAGGCCTACTTCGGGCAGCTCCTCGCCGGGCACGCCCGCGCGATCCGCGTCTTCGACACGTTCCCCCTGGTTCGGGACGACGGCAGCGTCCTCTACTGCCTCGCGCTCGAGTACGCGAAGCACGGCGACCTGAGGGCCTATCTCGACCGCACCGGGAAGGGGTGGCCCGAGAGGACCGCGCGGCGCGAGATCGCCGGGATTCTCGAAGTCCTCGGCAAGCTGCATCGCGGCCAGCTGCTGCACCGGGACCTGACACCGATGAACGTGTTCGTCTGCGACGGCGTGTCCCTGAAGCTCGGAGACTTCGGCATCGTGAGCCACCAGAGCGACCGGCGCGGGGTCGCCGCGCGCACGCTGAACCCGTGGGGCGTCCCGAGCGACATCCTCTCGGGCGCGGCCCCCAAGTGGCAGACGCGCGACGACGTCTACCAGGTCGGGCAGCTGCTCGGCATGCTCATCAAGGGGACCGCGGCCAACCGGATTCGCACCGGCGAGGTCCGGCGCCTGCGCTGCACCGATCACCTCATGGAGATCGTCTATCGCTGCATCGGCGAGCGCCGCAAGCGCTACGAGAGTGCCCGGGAGCTCATCGACGCGCTCACCCATCCGCCAGCCGCCCTCAGGGTCGGGCGCCTGCGCACCCTCAAGGGCGCGCACCTCGCCTTCACCGGCATTCTCTCGACCCGCCGCACCGAAGCCGCCCGCGCCGCCCGCCGGGCCGGCGCGACCGTTCACGGCGCGCCCTCCGCGAAGACGACCGTGGTCGTCCGCGGCAAGCCGAACCCGCTCCAGGCGGCCGGCAAGGACGCCGGCCGGAAATTGCTGGAGATCAAACGGCTCCGCGAGAAGGGGCATCGCATCACGCTCTTGAACGAGACGCAGTTCTGGAGGCTGGCAGGGCGGAAGAAGAGCTAGTCTCGGGGTACTTCGAGGAAAGGGGGCTTCCATGCGCCATGCCGCCTCAGCGCTGATTTTTCTCGTCGCCGCTCTTCGGCCCGTTTCCGGCGAACCCGTCACAGGAACGCCGGCGACCATCTCCGCGCCCGACGGCCTGAAGCTCGCCGTGACGTACTACTCCGGCGACAGGCCCGGGCCGGGGGTCCTGCTCCTCCACCAGTGCAACAAGGACCAATCGTCCTGGAGCGCGCTCGCCGAAAAGCTCGCGCGCGCGGGCTTCCACGTCCTCACGCTGGACTACCGCGGCTACGGAAAAAGCAGCGGTAAGCGCCATGTCGACCTTCCGGCCGACGAAATGGTCCGGCTCACGACGGACGTCTGGCCGGGCGACGTGGACGCCGCATTCGCGTACCTGCGCGCCCAGCCGGGAGTCCAGCAGGTCTACGGCGCCGGCGGAGCGAGCTGCGGTGTCAACCAGTCCATCCAGCTCTCGCACCGGCACCCCGAGGTCAAGTCCCTCGTCCTGCTCTCGGGCAACACCGACCGGGCCGGCCGCCAGGACCTCGCCTCTAAGTCCTCGCCGCCGCTCATGATCGCCGCGTCGGACGACGACGGCGCGGTCGTCGAGATGATGGCCTGGATCGACGCGGCGTCGGGCAATCCCACCAACCGGTTCGTCGAATACGAGACCGGCGGCCACGGCACGGTGCTGTTCGGGCCCCACCCGGAACTTCCGGGTGAGATCGTCGCGTGGTACGAGGCGACGCTCTCCGGCAGGGGAAAGCCCGCCTCGACACCCAATCAGGCTCGCCGCGACTCGCCCAGGGTCCGCATCCTGATGATGAGCGATCAGCCGGGCGGCTTCGCCCGCGCTCTGGAGGCACTGACCGCGGAGCGCGGGAAGAACCCCGGGTCCCCGGCCCTCGCCGCTCCTTTCGTCAACTTTCTCGGCTACCAGGCGATCCAGTCGGGCGACCCGAAGAGCGCCATCGCCATCATGCAGGTCAACGTCGACGCCCGACCCGCCTCCTCCAACGCCTGGGACAGCCTGGCCGACGCCTGCCTCGCCGACGGCCAGGTCGCGAGGGCGCGCGAGGCCTCCGAGAAGTCGCTGACGCTCGTCGACTCGGATCCGAACGAGCCGCCGGATCAGCGCAAGGTCATCCGGGAAAGTGCCCAGGGCCGGCTGGATCGGCTCAAGCCCACGCCGCCCCCGAAGTAGTCACGCCGGCAAGTCGGCACCGGCGGGCGGCGCGGCCGGCTCCTACCGGCTCTGGATCGCAGCCCGTTTTGACGGCGACTGGAACCTGGTCCTCGCCGGGGACGACCCGAGAAACGTCAACGACGCGGAGGGAAGACGCGTCACCTGGAAGATGGCTTCGCGGACGCCGCCGGGGGCAACCGACGGATTCGCATACTCCCAAACCGTGCGGCCGGAGGACGTCACCTCGAGCGCGTGGCCACGCTCCGAGAGAGTGATGAGCGTGTTTCCGTTCGAAAGGCGCTGGCAGGCTCCGCGGCTGGCGGAGTGGAAGTTCTTCTCCGGAGCGTAGCGCCAGGCCACCGCGTTGGTTCGGGGGTCCACTTCGATGACCTGCGAACGACTGGTCCCGTTGTCGAACAAGAGGATGTTGCCGTTGTCGAGGATCGTCGGGTAATGCTGAAGCGACAGGTTCGTCGGGCCCCAGAGCCACAGGACCTCCGACGTGGCGCCGTCCAGAATCGCGATCGCGTTCAGGCTCCGCATGGACAGAAGCAGGTTCCCGCGGCGAAAGAGCGGCGAAAGGCCGGCGAGCTTCCCGTCGTACACCTCGACATGATTGGTGTGGAATACGTCGACCATGTCCGTCCCCGGCTCGAGGACGAGGCCCGCGGTCCTCGGCAGGAGAAACGCGTACGGCGAGCCCTGGATGGCGTCGAAGAGAGAGATCACCCGGAGCCGCTCGCCGGACGGCGAGAGCACCTCGACGTCGTCGACGAGCAACGGGTGCCGGTCGCTGATCGTCGGGACGACCCGCCTCTCGTGAACGAGCGCGTAGATGGTGCCGTCGTCGGCGACGAACGCGTCGTGGTGCGCGAGGGCGACACGCTTCCAGAGGAGCCTCGAATCCTTGTCGAGCTTCACGACGCCGAAACCGTCGACGAAGGCCAGCACGTCCCCGTTCGGAAACAGATGCGTGTACCCGAAGGCGATGCCCGGTCTCAGCTCGACCGGGGAGAGCTCCCGCGACAGCGACCATCGCCAGAGCACCTTGCCGTCGTTGCCCACGAGAAAAGCGTCGCCGGCCCAGAGTGTCGAGAGAAAGTTCAAGCCGGGAGCGACGCGATCCGGTTCGTTCACCAGGACGCCCATGGCGCTGGGGTCCGCGTCCACGGAGCCGCTCAAGTACGGCACGGACTTCAGGGCAGCCAGCGAAGGCGACGTCGACTTGACGACGGCCACGCTGTTCCAGCGCTGGCCGAACACGACGGCGGCGCTGCGGATCAACGACATCGGAAAGACCCGGTAGCGGTCGGTCGCGAATCCCCAGGCGAACCCGGCGCCGAGAGCCGCGAGCGCGAGGAGGAGGACGAGGAGCTTCTTCACGGCGCGAGGATCGTCAGCGACCCGTTCACAGCTTGACGCACACGTTCTTCGCCTCGGTGAAGAACTCGAGCGAGGCGAAGCCGCCCTCGCGCCCGAGGCCGCTTTCCTTCATTCCGCCGAAGGGAACGCGAAGATCCCGCAATAGCCACGTGTTGACCCACACCGTCCCGCTCTCGAGAGCCGCGGCGATCCGATGGGCCTTCTGAAGGTCCCGGGTCCAGAGGCTCGCCGAGAGGCCGTAGCGCGTGCCGTTGGCCTGGGCAATCGCCTCCTCGGGAGACTCGAAGGGCGTGACGGTGACGACGGGCCCGAAGATCTCCTCCTGCATGACCCGCCCCCGGCAGTCGAGGCCGGTGATCACCGTCGGCTCCAGGAAGTACCCATCGCGGACGGGCTCCGGGAGATTCTCGGGCCGCTTCCCGCCGATGAGAATGCGGCCCCCTTCCTCTCTCGCGAGGGCGACGTAGCCCTCGACCTTGCGAAGGTGGGCCTCGCTGATGAGCGCGCCCACGTCGGTCGACGCATCCTGCGGATCTCCGATCCGGAGCTTCCTCGTCCCTTCCAGGAAGCGCTCGAGAAACTGGTCGTAGATCGGTTTCTCGACGAACAGACGCGATCCGCAGAGGCAGATCTCCCCCTGGTTGGCAAAGCTCGACTGAATCGAGGTGGCGACGGCCTCGTCGAGATCGGCGTCCGCGAAAACGATGTTCGGGTTCTTGCCTCCGAGCTCCAGGGACACCTTCTTGAAGAGCGGCCCCGCGCAGGCCATCACGTCCGCTCCCGTTTTCGTTCCACCGGTGAACGAGATGAGCGGGACGTTCGGATGCGACGTGAGGGCGCGGCCGGCGCTGCCTCCGGGGCCGTGCACGACGTTGACGACGCCGGGCGGAATGCCGGCCTCCAAGGTCAGGGCGGCGAGCCGGTCGGCGGTCAGCGGCGTGAGCTCCGAAGGCTTCGCCACACAACAATTTCCGGCGGCGATGGCCGGAGCGATCTTCCAGCTCAGAAGGTACAGCGGAAGGTTCCAGGGCGAGATCAGCCCGGCGACGCCGAGAGGATGCCGGATCGTGTAATTGAGCGCCCGATCGTCCGTCATGTGGCAGGGCGTTTCGGAGTGCAGGATCGCCGTCGCGAAGAAGCGAAAATTCCGCACGGCGCGGGGGACGTCGACCCTGCGCGCGAGCGCGATCGGCTTTCCGGTGTCTTCCGATTCGAGCCGCGCCAGCTCCTCGAAGTTCTCCTCGATCAGATCGGCGACCCGGATCAGGAGCCGGGATCGTTCTTCCGCAGGCGTCCGGTGCCACGACGCGAACGCGCGGGACGCGGCGGCGACGGCGGCGTCGACGTCCTCGGGCCCGCTCTCCGCGATTTCGGCGATGACCTGCCCCGTCGCAGGGTTGACGTTCGGAAGGGATTGCCCCGAGCAGGCCGGCCGGAACTGCCCATCGATGAAATTGAGAATCCGTTTCACTGCGAGGAATCCTATCCCGCAAGCTAACGCGCTCGCTTCCTGCATGACAGCCTCGAGGCGATACCATCTGAGACGAGGGACATCACATGACCAAGAGGAAGGTTTGGCTGATAACCGGCGCAGGACGGGGCCTGGGTGTGGACATCGCCCGGGCTGCCCTGGCCTCGGGGCACGCGGTTGTAGCCACCGGCCGAGACGCTGCAAGGGTCGAAGCGGCAGTCGGCCGCCACGAGAACTTGTTCCCGGTCACCCTCGACGTCACCCATCCCCAAGATGCAGAGGCCGCCGTTGAGGCCGCCCTCGCCAAGTTCGACGGTATCGACGTCCTCGTGAACAACGCTGGGAACTTCTTCGCCGGCTTTTTCGAGGAGCTCAGTCCCGAGCAGGTCCGCAACCAAATCGACACGCTACTGTTCGGGCCGATGAATGTCACTCGCGCCGTCTTGCCGGTGATGCGGAAACAGCGCTCCGGCCTCCTGGTTGCGATCTCCTCGACTGCTGGCATCGCCGGCCAGATGTTTTGCACGGCGTATGCCGCAGCGAAGTTCGGAATTGAAGGATGGATGGAGTCGCTCACGCCAGAGATCGCGCCCTTCGGCATTCGCACGATGCTTGTCGAACCTGGATTTTTCCGTACCGAGTTGCTCAGCAAGGACTCGACCATCTACGCCGAGCCTTCCATTGCCGACTACACCGAGCGCACAAATCAGATCGTCGCCGCCTGGAGCAGCATGGACGGCAAACAGACTGGCGACCCCGCCAAGCTCGCGAACGCTCTCGTGACGCTGGTGGCGCTCGAAGAGCCACCGACCCGCTTCGCCGCAGGCGCGGACGCGGTGGAGACGTTCGAGGCCAAGGCCAACACGCTGCTCGTCCAGGCCCACGCCCACCGTGAGTTGTCCGGCTCCCTCGCGTACGACGCTCCGTGACCACAAGAGATCGTCGCGAAACCGAAGCGAGGGCCACCTAGCCCGCCGGTGCAGCGCGAGACAGGACGGTTTGAATCACTCCGGGCATCGTGGTACGAAGCACGCTCAGATGGAAGACGAAAAGCCTCGCGGTCCTCTTTACTACGCGGACTACATCCAGCTCGACAAGCTGCTCGGATCCCAGCAGATGCAGAGCGCCCTCCATGGCCGGCCTGCCCACGACGAGATGCTCTTCATCATCGTGCATCAGGCGTACGAGCTGTGGTTCAAACAGATCCTGTGGGAGCTCGACGCCGTGCTCGCGACTTTTCGGGCCCCTCTCGTCCCCGAGGAGGAAGTCGGACAGGCCGTCCTGCGCTGCGGGCGCATCGTCGAGATCCAGCGCGTCCTGATTCAACAGATCGACGTTCTGGAAACCATGACCCCTCTCGACTTCCTCGACTTCCGCGACGAGCTGATCCCCGCCTCGGGCTTTCAGAGCGTTCAATTTCGCCTGATCGAAAACAAGCTGGGAATGCGGCGCCGCGACCGTCTCCAGATCCACGACGCTCCCTACACGGCGCGCTTCACGGGAGAGGATGCCGCACGCGTCGAGGCCGCCGAGAAGGAGCCGTCGCTCTTCGATCTGATCGAGGGTTGGCTCGAGCGAACGCCCTTCCTCAACTTCGGCGATTTCGACTTCTGGCGCGAGTATCGACGGGCGGTCGACGCCATGCTCGCCGCCGACCGCGCCTCGATCCGCGGCAACCCGACGTTGACGGAAGAGGAGAAGGCCACCCAGCTCTCAGGCGTCGACGCGACGGCCGGCCGGTTCGCGGACGTCTTCGAATCGGGAGCCGGCGAGCCCGTGGCCGCCCCGGGGCGTCACCTGTCTCGCCGTTCCCTCCAGGCAGCGCTCCTCATCAATCTCTATCGGGACGAGCCGATCCTGCACCTGCCGTTCCGCTTGCTGGCGCTGCTCTCGGACATCGAGAGGAATTTCACGACCTGGCGCCAGCGCCACGCCCAGATGGTGATGCGGATGATCGGGACCCGCATCGGCACCGGCGGCTCGTCGGGCCACGAATATCTGGACCGGACGGCCGAGCGCCACAAGGTCTTCGCGGACCTCTCGGCGCTGTCGAGCTTCTTCATTCCCCGATCGGCGCTTCCCAGGCTTCCCGCCGAGGTGAGACGCCGGATGGGGTTCAACTTTCCGCGATGATCTTCAGCTCGACCGAGATCGGAACCGGGAGCGCGACGACGCCCACGGTTGTTCTCGTCGGTTGGCTTTGGAGCGTCTCGAAGTATTCCGCGTAGACCCGGTTGAACGCGGCGAAGTCGCGGTCGATGTGCGTCAGGAAGACCGAGACGTCGACCACCTTCTCGAGGCAGCTGCCGGCGTCCTCGAGAATCGCCTTCACGTTCTCGATGCATGCGCGCGTCTGGGCCTCGATGCCTTCGGGAATCTTCTCGGTCTCCGGATGCCGCGGGCCGATCCCGGAAAGGAAGAGCAGGTTCCCGAGCCGGCGGGCGTGCGGATAGGGGCCGAGGGGCCGCGGCGCGCGGGAGGACACGACCGCCGGATTCTTCGGGGGCGGATTCACGCCGATATACTACTCGCGTCGCGAGGAACGCCATGGCATCGAAGGCCCTCAATTTCCAGCGGTGGATCGACGAGCACCGGAGCTTTCTGAAGCCGCCGGTGTGCAACAAGCAGGTCTTCGAGGAAGGCGACTTCATCGTCATGGTCGTCGGCGGCCCGAACAGCCGAAAGGACTACCATATCGACGAGGGACCCGAGTTCTTCTACCAGCTCGAAGGCGAGATGGTGCTCAAGACGATCCAGGGCGGGAAGGTCGTGGACGTCCCGATTCGCGCCGGCGAGATCTATCTCCATCCGCCGCGCATCCCCCACTCGCCCCAGCGGGGGCCGGACTCCGTGGGCCTCGTCATCGAGCGCAAGCGGCTCCCGCACGAGAAGGACGGGCTCCAGTGGTACTGCGACAACTGCGCGTCCCTGCTGTACGAAGAGTTCTTCAGGCTCCACGACGTCGAAAAGGATTTCCCGCCCATCTTCGACCGGTTCTTCGGCGACGAGAAGAACCGCTCCTGCAAGAGGTGCGGCACGGTAATGCCAGCGCCACCTGCGCCCGGCGCCTGACTTGCTGAAGATCGACGTCCACACTCACATCCTTCCCGAGAGGCTGCCCGACTTCCGGAAGGTGCCGGGAGGCGAGCGGTTCGTTCGGATCGAGCACCAGGCGCCCGGCAGCGGCCGCGCGCGCATGATCGTCGATGGTTCCGTGTTCCGCGAGATCGAAAGCAACAGCTGGAACGTCGAGGCGCGGCTGGCCGAATGCGACGCGGCGGGCGTCGACGTCCAGGTCCTCTCGACGGTGCCGGTCATGTTCAGCTACTGGGCGCAACCCGATTCCGCACTCGACCTCGCGGTGCGCCTGAACGACCACATCGCCGGAGTCGTCGCCGCGCACCCGCAGCGTTTCGCCGGTCTCGGTACCATCCCGATGCAGAGCCCCGACCTCGCGATCCGGGAGCTCGAGCGCTGCGTGCGGGACCTCGGGCTCTCCGGTGTCGAGATCGGCTCGAACGTGAACGGCGCGAACCTCGACAGCCCGGAGCTCTTTCCGATCTTCGAGGCGGCCGCGTCGCTTGACGCCGCCGTTTTCATCCACCCGTGGGAGGTGGCCGGCCGAGATCGGATGACTCGCTACTGGCTCCCCTGGCTCGTCGGGATGCCCGCGGAGGTCTCGCTGGCAATCTGCTCGCTCATCTTCGGCGGAGTGCTCGAGAGGCTGCCGGCCCTGCGGATCGCCTTCGCCCACGGCGGCGGTGCGTTTCCGGCGACGATCGGGCGGATCGTGCGCGGCTTCGAAGCGCGGCCCGATCTGTGCGCCGTCGCCAACGCAGTTTCCCCCCGGGAGTACCTGCGGCGGATCTACGTCGACTCGCTCGTCCACGATCCCCTGATGCTGCACTACCTCGTGGACCTGATGGGCCCCGATCGGATCGCCCTCGGCAGCGACTATCCGTTCCCGCTCGGCGAGGCCCGCGCGGGAGAGCTGATCGATTCGTGCGGATTCCCGGACGAGACCCGCGCGCGGCTGCTGCACGGCACGGCGCTCGAGTGGCTCGGCCTTTCCGCCGCGCGCTTCGGCGGAGCCCGTTGAGCGACATCCAGCCGTTCCAGCCCGGACGCGATTTCGCGGCCGCCCTGGATCGAGGCGACCCGCTCGGGCGGTTCCGGGACGAATTCCACGTTCCGCGGAGCGCGAACGGCCATGAGGAGATCTATTTCGCCGGCAATTCGCTCGGGCTCTCCCCGAAAAGAGCTCGGAAGTACGTCGAGGAGGAGCTGGAGAAGTGGAAGCGGCTCGCCGTCAAGGCGCATTTCGAGGGGGAGAACCCATGGATGCCCTACCACGAGCTCCTCGCGGAGCCGACGGCTCGGTTGGTGGGCGCGTTTCCGATTGAAGTCGTGACGATGAACTCGC
>DATMNJ010000147.1:0-15833 GCA_035569175.1 Thermoanaerobaculia bacterium
TTCCTGCCGCCGGGAGACGCCGGGCCCACCGGCCGCGGGCCGAGCTGCCGGCCGGGTCGCGCGCGACATCGTTCTCATCACTATCGACACGCTCCGCTTCGACGCCGTCGGATTCGACGGCAATCCGCGGGGCACGACGCCGAACCTGGACCGATTCGCCGCCGAGAGCCGGGTCTTCACCGCGGCGCATTCCCACAACGTGATCACCCTTCCTTCCCACACGAACATCCTGACGGGCATGCTGCCCTACCAGCACGGCGTGCGCGAAAACGCGGGCTTCCGCCTTTCGCCGAAGATTCCCACCGTCGCCACACGCCTGAAGGCGAAGGGCTATGCCACCGGAGCCTTCGTGGGCGCGTACGTGCTCGATTCCCGCTATGGCCTGGCGCGCGACTTCGACGTGTACACAGAGCTCTATCGGCATCTCGACGAGCAACTCGAGTTCAACATCCAGCAGGCGAAGGCGCAGGACGTCGTCAAGGCCGCGCAGGAGTGGTTCCGGTCCAAGGCGGCCGAGCCTCGGTTTCTCTGGGTTCACGTCTACGATCCCCACGCGCCCTACGAACCGCCGCAGGCGTACAAGGACCGATTCCCGGACGATTTCTACCTCGGTGAAGTCGCCTACACCGATGCGTCGCTCGCGCCGCTGCTCGACGCCATCAGGAGCGTCCAGCCGCCGCCGCTGCTCATCGTGACGGGCGACCACGGCGAGGCGCGCGGCGACCATGGAGAGTTGACGCACGGCCTGTTCTGCTACGAGGCGACCTTGCACGTTCCCCTGCTTGCGTGGTGTCCGGGCTTAATCGAGCCCGGGCGCGACCCAGTTCCCGCACGGCACATCGACATCCTGCCGACGATGCTCGATGCGATCGGAGAGCCCCCGGCCACGGAACTGCAAGGCCGGTCGCTGCTCCCGAAAGAACGCGTCGAGGCTCCCGAGGGAAGCTATTTCGAGGCGCTCTCGGCGGCCTTCAACCGCGGCTGGGCGCCCCTGAGGGGATTGGCGGCGGGCGGCAACAAGTACATCGACTTGCCGATCCAGGAGCTGTACAACTTGCCCGATGATCCGGGCGAGGCAAGGAATCTCGTCCCGGCGGCACCGGATTCTCTCCGACGCTTGCGAAAACGGCTGCTCGAGCTTCCGTCGTCGCCCCCCGAGCGCGGGACGGTCGGTTCGGAGGAAGCGGCCAAGCTCCGAAGCCTCGGGTACCTCACTGGCTCGGGAGAGCGCAAGGAATCCTACGGTCCGGCCGAGGACCCGAAGACACTCGTCAAGGTAGACCAGACGATTCACGTGATCACGGGCCTGGTCCAGGAGGAGAAATACGACGAGGCGCTCGCCATCGCCCGCCGGGTCGTGGCTGAGAACCCGAAGATGAGGCTTGGGTACCAGAACCTGGCCACCGTGCTCACCGGCAAGGGCGACGTGGCCGGCGCCATTCGCGTCATGGAGAAGGCGTCGGCAGCAGGCGCGGGCGGCGAAAGCATGGATCGCCGGCGAGCGCTGCTGCTCTCCGAGCTCGGCCGCGCGGCGGAGGCCGTGAAGGTTCTCGCGCCGTACGCCGAGAGCGACGACCCCGAGACCCTGAATGCCCTCGGCATCACACTGACCGATTCGGGAAGGCCCGCCGAGGCCTTGCCCGTCTTCGCGCGCGCGATCGAGCTCGATGCGGCCGGTGCCGACGCCTACCAGAACACCGGCATCGCGCTGTTGAAACTTGGCAGGGCCGAGGAGGCCCGCCAGAGCCTTGAAGCGTCGCTGCGCTTCGGCAAGCGGCACGCCCGCGCCTGGAACGCGCTCGGCGTGGCATGGACGCGACTCGGGGACCCTGCAAAAGCCATCGACGCATGGGAACATGTTCTGGAGATCAACCCCGAGCAATACGATGCCCTCTACAACATCGGGCGCGTCGCCGGCCAGATCCACGATTGGAAGAAGGCCCGCGAAGCCCTCGAGCGATTCGTTGCATCCGCCCCGCCGAAGCAGTACGGCAAGGACCTCGCCGAGGTGCGCGGGGTGCTCGCGGGCATGAAGAAGCAGGGGCTCTAGGGCCGCGTCCGGGATCCGCGATCCCGGCCTGTGGTTTCGGGGCGCCGGGTGACAAAATGCCGGCATGAACGTCCTGCGCAGTCTCGGCGCCCTCGCCGCCGCCGCCGTCCTTCTCGTCCTCGTCGGGGCCTCTCCAGAAGCGACGACGGACTCCTATCTCATCGCGGGCGCCCGCATCGCCGACGGGTCCGGGGCGCCGCTCGTCCAGGCGGACGTGCGGGTCGCGGGGGACCGCATCTCCGAGGTCGGTAAGCTCGCGCCCAGGGACGGCGAGCGCGTGGTTCGCGGCGATGGCCTCGTCCTCGCCCCGGGCTTCATCGACGTCCACAACCACTCGGCCGATGGCCTGAAGACCGACCCGCTCGCCGAGACGCAGATCTCGCAGGGCATCACGACCCTGGTCGTCGGTCCCGACGGCGACTCGCCCTGGCCGATCGCCGGCTTCCTCGCCGAGCGCGAGGCGGCCCCCGCCGCCGTCAACGTGATGACGATGGTCGGCCACGAAACGGTGCGCAGCCTCGTCCTGGGGAAGGATTTCCGGCGCAAGGCGACGGCCGACGAGATCGCGAAGATGGCGGCGCTCGTCGATCAGGGCATGAAGGAGGGAGCGGCGGGCCTTTCCTCGGGGCTCGAGTACGACGTCGGCAGCTACGCGTCGACCGACGAGCTCGTCGAGCTCTCCAAGGCCGCGGCCCGGTTCGGCGGCTTCTACATGACGCACTCCCGCGACGAAGCCGACAAGAGCTTCGAGGCCATGGCCGAGGCGATCGAGATCTCGGACCGGGGAGGGCTTCCGCTCGACATCTCGCACATCAAGCTCGCCACCGTGGGCGTGTGGGGCAGGGCGAAGGAGGCCGTCGCGCTCATCGAACGCGCGCGTTCGAAGGGCCAGGACGTCACGGCCGACTGCTATCCCTACGAAGCCTGGCACTCGAACATCGAGGTCCTGGTGCCGAACAAGCAGTACTTCGATGCACCGAGCGTCGAGCGGGCCCTCGCGGACGTCGGCGGCCCGTCGCGGGTCACGATCACGGCGTGCAAGGCGCACCCGGCGTACGCCAACCGCAATCTCGAGGAGATCGCGAAGGCGGAGGGCATCACGCCCGTCGCGCTCTTTGCCCGCATCGTGAAAGACGGCGGCGCGGACGTGATCGGCCACTCCATGAAGACCGAGGACGTCGAGATCTTCTACCGGCAGCCCTGGGTCATGGTCGCGAGCGACGGCGGCATCGACGCCGACCATCCGCGCGGCGCCGGCACGTTCCCGCGGGTCCTCGGCCGTTTCGTCCGCGACCGCCACCTCTTCACGCTCGAGGAGGCTGTCCGCAAGATGACGTCGCTTCCGGCCTCGCGCATGAAGCTGTCCGACCGCGGCCGGATCGCCCCGGGCATGAAGGCGGACCTCGTTCTGTTCAACCCGCTCACGGTGATCGACCGCTCGACCTTCGAGGACCCGCGCCGGCTCTCTGAAGGGATCGATCTCGTCGTCGTCAACGGCGAGGCGGTCTGGTCGGGCGGAAAAGCGACGGGCGCGAAGTCCGGGCGGGTGCTCCGGGGCCGGGGGAAGGCGTAATCCGCGAGGCCGCCCGCTGCCCGACGCGGGGGCGCCCCTTCCGGGCGCGAGACGGCGCGACGGATAAAATGGGCCGATGAGCCCTTCGATCGGGGATACCGAGACGGGGATACGGCCGGCCTGGCGCTGGGGCCTCGTCCTCGGGGCGATCGCGGCCCTCGTCGTGCTCGTGGCCGCCGTCTCCCGCCCGAAGGGGCCGTCGGTGCAGACGGCCGCCGTGCGCCGCGGCGATCTCCTCGTTCCCGTGCAGTGCGACGGCACGCTCGAGCCGCCCCCGGGCGGCGAGCTGCGCGCGGCCGAGGCCGCCACCGTGGCCGAGCTGCTCGCGAAGAACGGTGACCGTGTCCTTTCGGGCGCGCCGCTCGTCCGACTCGAAAACACGGAGCTCTCGCGCAAGGCGCTCGACGCGCGCTCGGATGCCCTGCGGGTCGAGGGCGAGAGCGCCGCCGCGTCCGCCGACGCGGACGAGCTCGAACGCCAGGAGAGACATGCGGCGAAAGTCTTCGAAGGGGACGGACGCCTTCTCGCCAGCGGCGCGATCACGCGGATGACGTACGAGCAGGACGAGTTGACGTTGTCGCAGACGCGGGACCACCTGCGCGCCGCCCGCGCCCGCCTCGCGGCCCTCGAGGGCGCGGCGCAAGGGGCGCCCTCCCGCATCGAGCTCGCCCGCCGGTCGGCGGCCGATCTCGAGCGCCGGGTCGCGGCGCTGATGGTCCGCTCTCCCGCCGACGGGCTCGTCTACGGCCTTCCCCGCCGGGTCGGGGAACCGGTCGCGGCCGGAGCGGTGGTCGCCAACGTGATCGACCCTGCGCACCGCCGGCTGCGGGCGCGCGTGGACCAGCCGGATCTTCCCCAAACGGCCGTGGGACAGCGCCTGATCGCGACGTTCGACGGTCTGCCGCGCGAGCGGTGGGAGGGCAAGGTGACCTTCGTTGATCCGGGCCTGCGCGAAGTGGGCGGCCGGGAAGTGGGAGAGGTTCTCGGCGAGGTCGCCGATCCTCAGGCCAAGCTGCCGTCCAACGCGGCCGTCGACGTACAGATCGTGACGGGAGAGAAGTCCGGGGCGCTCGTCGTCCCGCGGGCGTGCGTGTTTCGCGACGGGGAGCGGCGCTACGTGTACGTGTTCGATGCGGGGCGCGCGCGCCGCCGGGACGTCACGGTAGGCCTGCTCGGCCTGACCGAAGTCGAGATCGTGGGCGGGCTCGCCGAGAAGGACACCGTCATCCTGCCCGGCGCGACCGCCCTCTCGGACGGGGTCCGGGTGCGCGCCGCAAGCACGAAGGGCTGACCTGCCGCGGCGGCCCAGCATGTTCAACCGGGAAGTCTTCGGCATGGCGGTGGACCGGTTCCGCAAGCACCCGGTCCAGACCTCGCTCACGCTCGCGGGCCTCGTCGTGGGAACGGCCTCGATCATCCTGGTCGTCACGCTCGGCCTGACGGGCCGGGGCTACGTGCTGCGGCAGATCGAGGGCGTCGGCTCGCACCTCGTCTGGGCCAACTACCGCGGCACCGTCACGTCCGGCGTCTCCCGCGTGGCGGACGACTTCATGACGGAGGCGGACGTGCACGCGATCGCCGCGCGCGGGGACCTCTTTTCCGGCGTGACGGCGATCGTGACCCTGCGCGGCAGCGTCACGGTGCAGTCCCAGCTGAAGACGCTGACCGTTCTCGGCGTCATGGCGAATTACGGCCAGGTGCGCAAGAACATGCGCATCCTGCGCGGGCGCTTTCTCGACGAGGACGACCTGCAGGAGCGCGCCCGCGTCTGCGTGGTGAACCGGGACCTCTACCAGCAGCTCTTCGCCAACGACGACTCGGCGGACAAGACGATCCGCACGCTCGGAACGACCTTCCAGGTGGTCGGCGAGTTCGAGGAGCCGGTGGACACGCTCGGCCGCGGCGACGTCGTGCCCGAGACCATCCTCATCCCGATCGCCGTCGCCTGGTACTTCACGCCCACGCACCAGGTGAAGACCCTGTTCGCCGAGGCGCGCGAGTTCTCGGAGCTGCCGGCAGCGGTGCGGACGGTCGAGGAGCTCCTGCGCGAGAGGCACCGGACCGGCTCGGTCTACGAGGTCGAAAGCATGACCTCGGTCGTGCGGCTGGCCAAGGCGATCTCGGTCGCGCTCATCGTGGTGTTCATCCTCGCGGCGGCGGTCTCGGTCGTCGTGGGTGGCGTGGGGATCATGAACATCCTCCTCGCCTCGGTCGAGCAGCGGACGCGGGAGATCGGCGTCCGGATGTCGGTGGGCGCCCGACGGCGCGACATCCTCGGACAGTTCCTCTTCGAGGCGCTCTCGCTGGGAGTCGCGGGCGCGGCGCTCGGCGTCGCGATCGGCGTGGGCCTGCCGTACCTGACCCGCCTCTTCGTGCGGGGCGTGGACGTCCACGTCTCGCTGTGGTCGGCCGTGATCGCGTTCCTGTTCTCCTGCGGGGTGGCGGTGGTGTTCGGCGCGGTGCCGGCCTACCGCGCCTCGAGCCTGAACCCTTCGGAGGCATTGCACCATGAGTGATCGCCAGTCTTCCCGAGCTCGATTCGCTCTCCGCGGCCTCGCAGTCGCTGCCGGCCTGGCCGCCGCCGCGCTCGCCCGGGCTCAGGTCGCGCCAGCCGAGCCCCAGACGCTGACCCTGAGACGCGCGGCGGAGCTCGCCCTCGAGCGGGCGCCGCAGCTGGCCGCGACGCGCGCGGCCCGGGACGAGGGAGGCGCTTCGGCGCGCATCGCCGCCGACGCCCTGCACCCGTCCGTCTGGCTTTCGACGACGCCGGGCTATTCGACGGGATTGCCGGTCGTCGTCGCCGGCAGCGTCCCGGCATACGGCGCGCTCGAGGTGCGCCAGACGATTTACGATCCCTGGAAGAAGAACGACGCGCTGCAGGCCGAGGCGAGGGCCGCCGATCTGGAGGGCGCGTTCGAGAGCGGCTGCGCCGAGACCGTCCGCGCGGCCGTCACGGCGTACGCCCGGTGCTGGACCGACGAGCGGCGGGCCGAAGCCGCGAACAAGGGACTCTCGGCGACCGAAGCGGCGCTCCAGCGGACGATCGCGCTCTTCGACGAGGGGCGCAAGACCGAGATCGACGTCGACCGGGCGCGCCTGCAGGCGGCGCGAGCCAGGCAGAAGGTCCTCAACGCGGAGTCCGATCGCGATCTCGATGGCCTCGACTTGAAGCGCCTGATCGGCTGGCCGGCCAGCGCGCCCCTGCGCTTGTCGAGCGACACGGAATCGGCGCTCGCCGCGGTCTCCGACGCCGACAATCTGGCCGTCGCCCGGGCGGCCGACCCGCAACTGAAGTCCCTCGGGAGGCAGGTGGAGCTGCTCAGCCAGTCAGCGAAGCTCGCATCCAAGCGCTGGCCGATCATCGAAGCCTCCGTCCAGTACCAGCGGCTTCCCTCCTATTACGCGAAGTACTACAACAGCTTCAACGAGAACGACTTCAGCTTCGGGATCTCGTTCGTGATCCCGGTCTGGGCGGGCGGCCGCATCGACGACACGGAGGCGAGGGCCAAGGCGAGCGTCCTGCGGGCCGAGGCCGAGCGATCGGTGCGCGAGTCGGACCTCGAGGCCGCGGTGCGGCGTGCGGAGGCCGCCGTCGCCCGTGCCGACGCCGAGCATGGCCTTTCCCGCCGCGCACAGGGAATCGCCGAGCAGGACCTGGCGTCGGCGGAGCTTCTCGCTCGGGAAGGCCGGGCCGAAGCTGCGGCGGTGGAGGAACGGCGCATTCTCGCGGCCGACGCCGACGAGGACGCGACGAAGACGGCCCTCACGGTTCTGGAAGACCGGGTCCACCTTCTCGCCCTGCGCGGAGAACTCGCGCGCACCGTCCTCGGCTCCGAGCCGCCCTGCGCGTTGAGCGGGCCCCGCTAGGGCCGCAGCGGGCCGGCCTAGGGCCGGTACTCGGGAACGCCGAGCTTCTTGGCCTCGGCCGGGATCTCCTCGGCCAGGCGGAAATCGCCGCGGTCGGCGCGGACGTTGCGCGTGTAGAGCGAGATGCGGGGGTCGGTGATGAACTGCCAGGTCAGTCGGGCCCAGGACGGGTGGTACCTCAACGAGTCATAGGCCTCCGGCGCGGCGCGTTTGACCTGCGGCAGCCGGTTCCAGGGCACGGACGGAAAGTCGTGGTGCTCGTTGTGGAACCCGATGTTGAGCTGGAACCGGTTCAGGAACCCGTAGTAACTGTTGGTTTCCTGGCCTGGAAAGAGCGCGTAGTGCTCCTGGATCCAGCGGGCGCCGAGGGGGTGGGCCCCGACGCTGAAGAAGAACGAGGCGAAGAGGTAGCCGAGCGCGCCCGGGCTGATCAGGAACCAGATGGCGGCGTTGAAGGTCATCTGCGTGATGAAGTTGATGACGACCCAGTGATCGATGGGCCGAAGCTCTTTCAGGCGCGGCGGCCGCGTGAGCTGCACGATCGGGAAGAGCAGGAGCCAGACCGCCTTGCGCCAGGCGGAATTCCCGACGAGCTTCGCCTCCCAGTGGTTGGGCACGTCGGCGTCGTGGTCGTAAACGCCGAGGTGGGCGTGGTGCTTCATGTGGTACCGCTGGAAGAACACGGCGCTGCCCGGCACGACGATCGGGAAATTGGCGAGAATCCCGGTGAGAATGTTGCCTTTCTTCGACCGGAAGACGAGGTTGTGCGTGCATTCGTGGATGATCACCCACAGGGCGTGGTCGGCGAAGGCGCCGACGAGAGCGCCGGCGGCCACGATGAGCCACCAGGGGCTCGACCGCAGCAGCCACGCGACGGCCACCTGAAAAACGACGATGCCGGCGGTGATCCAGAAGGTCGCCCCGTTGCGCCCGATCAACTCCCGGACGTTCGGATGCTCCTGGAGAATGCGCTTTGCTCTCCCGCCATGGGGAATCGGCGTGGCCGGGCGAAAGAATTCGCCGCCCGGAGCGATCGTGGATTGGCTCATGACCAGCTTAGCCCCCGAGGCTATCGCAATTCCGGCCCCCCGGGGAAGCCCGCCCCGGTCCACGAGGGCCGCCTCGAGAGTCGTTTTGCGGTCAGGAGCACCGGCTTCGAGCGTGTTCCGGAGTGCTTTGCGAGGCGCCGGGCGCAAACCGCGACGTATGATTTCCCGGCTCTCGACCCGGAGGCGGCCCAGGGGAGCGGCTCAGGGGCGGCCCGAACCGGTTTCTCGTGGCAGGGAAGGGGAAGCGGCGGGCTGACAGCATGACCGACCTCACGATTCTGGGAGGGGGGCCCGCCGGCCTCGGCACGGCGTTCTATGCCCATCGCGCCGGCGTGCCCTTCGTTCTCTTCGAAGGCTCTTCGGAGCTCGGCGGCATGTGCCGCACGCTGCGCTGCGGCGAGCATCTCTACGACACCGGCGCCCACCGGTTCCATGATCGGGATCCGGAGATCACGCGCGATCTCGTCGGACTCCTGGGCGAGGACCTGGTGCGGGTCGAGGCCCCGAGCGCGATCTGGGACCGCGGCCGTTTCATCGCTTTCCCTCCCACGCCGCTCAACGTCATCTTCGCCTACGGCCCGTCCGAGGCCGGCCGCATTTGCCTGGACCTGCTGCGTTCGGCCGTGCGCCGGCGCCGTCCCGCCGTCAGCTTCGAGGACTTCGCGGTCAGCCGCTTCGGCCAGACGCTCGCGCGGCGGATTCTCCTGGACTACTCGTCGAAGCTGTGGGGGCTTCCCTCCGACCAGCTCTCGCCCGACGTCGCGACTCGCCGGCTCCAGGGGATGACGCTGCGCTCGCTCTTCCACGAGCTCGTCCTCCCGCGCCGGAAGGTCGAGCACGTCGATGGTTCGTTCCTGTATCCGCGCGGCGGCTACGGGCAGATCTGTGAAGCGCTCGTTCACGGCTTGCCCGCCGAAGCCCTCCGCACCGGATTCGAGGTCGCTTCGGTGGAATGCGAGGGCGGCGTCGCGCGGCGAATCCACTTTTTGGGCGGGCGGGTGGTGGGCGTAGGCGACAGGGTCGTTTCCACCCTGCCGCTGCCGGTGCTGGTCCGAATGCTCGGCGACGCGTTGCCGGCCGAGGCGGCAGCGGCCGCGCACCGGCTGCGTTTCCGTCATGTCCGCCTTCTGTTCCTGCGGCTCAAGGCGGCGGGGATGTCGCGACACGCTTCGATTTACATCCCCGATCCGGCCTTCTGCATCAGCCGCATTTACGAGCCGAGGAACAGGTCCGCAGCGATGGCGCCGGACGGCGAGACGTCCCTCGTCGTCGAGGCGCCCTGCTTTTCGGGCGACGCCGTGGAACGGCTCCCGGCCGAAGCGTTCGTGCAGCGCGTCGTCGGTGAGCTCACGGCCCTCCGTCTCGTGGATTCCCGAGACGTCGTCGAATCGCGCCAGCACTTCATCGCCAACGCCTATCCCGTCTACTCGAACGACTACGCGCGGGACAGCATCCTCATCCGGAACGCGCTGGCGCGCATCGTCAACCTGGAAACGATCGGCCGGGCGGGGCGTTTCGTTTACAGTCACCTCCACGACCAGCTGAGGTTCGGAAAAGACTACGTGCGGACGCTGACCGGTTCGCTCGCGGACGTGGCGCTCTACGAGGCAGGAACCGCGGCGGATCGCGTGAGCCTGTCTCCGACTCGGGCATGATGGCCGCCTCCCGGCACGATGACGAGACCCGCAACCCGCTCCCGTGGGCGAGGCTTCGGCTGCTCGCGACGCGCCTGATCGAGTCGGTCGGAGAGGCGAAGCTCGATTCGGCCGATGAGACGTGGGCCCGGTCCGTCCTGACGCCCGCGGAGTTCGATCTCTGGCAGGGCCTGTCGGCCTACGACCGGTGTCATGCCGTGCGAGTCGCGAGGAAGGTCGAACGCAGGCTTGCCCCGACCGCGCATGGCAACGACACGGTGTGGGCGGGCGCGGCCTTGATGCATGACGTGGGAAAGGTCGCGTCGGATCTCGCGATGCACGAGCGCGTCGTGGCGACGCTGGCGAGCAGGGTGGTGGGGGTCGCGACGGCCCGGCGATGGGCGCGCTCGGCGACCGGAGCGAAGCGGCGGATCGGCTCCTACCTGATTCATGGCGAGATCGGCGCGGGCCTGATTCGCGCGGCCGGCGGGCGGGAGGAGGTCGCCGCGTGGACCGAGGTTCACCAGGATCATCGCGCCTTCGGCACCGTCGGGCTCCCACCCCTCGTCGTCGAAGCGCTGCTCGACTCCGATGTGGGGTGAGTCCGTTTCGCCAGACCCCGTTCGGCTGTCGCCGCGGGATGGAAACGCGGTCATCCTCGCGGCAGTGCTGACGGTCGCCGCGGCCATCCTCGCCGTTCAGCTTTTCGTTCGACCGATCGTGGGCCTCGCGGACAACCACGACTACGAGCGGGTCATGGGCTACGCGGGTTTTCAGCACACGACCCCGATCGCCGCGGAGCGGTACTTCTCGTTCCTGCGCACGCAGTACGCGGTCGTTGCCCCCGGGTGGTTTCGAGGCGGGTACCATTCCTCGGAGACGCTGCTCGCCTTCGTCGCGAGATACGCGCACCTCGCGTTCTCGAGTCAGCCGCTCTTCGACATTCGTTGGCTCGGCGCGATCCACGCCATGCTCCTGCTCGTCGCCCTGGCGGGACTCGTCCGGGCGTGCCGGGACCTGGCGCTGCCGGCGCAGGTGCTCGTCGCCGCCCTCCTCGTGTTGGTCTTCACGGACGTCGGCTACGTCGCTCCCCTCAACTCGTTCTACAGCCAGACGGCGTCGCTGCTGTTCCTCCTCCTCGCCGCGGCGATCGCGGCGGAGGCCGTGCGACGGGGGCGGCTGTCCGGAGGACTGCTCGTGGCCTACTTCGGCTGCGCCCTGCTCTTCGTGGGCTCGAAACCGCAGGAGAAGCTCGCGGCGCCGCTGCTGGCCTTTTTCGGCCTGCGTCTGGCTCGTGTGGAATGGGCGGGTGCGTGGCGGCGGGGCGCCGCGTGGCTCGCGATCGGGCTCTGCGCCTTCTCGGTCTGGTACGGGCGTCACACGCCGTACACCTTGCGTGAAGCCACGATCTACCAGGTCGTGTTCGACGAGCTGCTCGCTCACTCGCCGGAGCCGGCCGATGCCGCCGCCGAGCTCGGGCTCGATCCGGATTGGGTGAAGTACACGGGCTCCAACCCCTACGCGCCGGAGTCCCCGTTGCTCGAACCGGCGTTTCGAACCCGTCTTCTCCACCAGGTCGGGTATCGGAAGATCCTCCGGTTCTATCTTCGGCATCCGATGCGGCTCGCGGACCGGATCGGTCGGGCGTCGGACCAGGCGTGGTCCCTGCGGCCGAACTTCGGCAACTTCGAGAAGTCGGCCGAGCGTCCCGACCGCACGCTGGCCACCCGCTTCTCCCTCTGGAGCCGAATGCGCGGGCGGCTCGGAGCGCACCCGCTTGCCTGGATCGCGTTGCTCCTCGGGGGCAACCTCGCCGCCGCACTGGCGACCCATCGGCGGTCGAGTCCGAGCGGCCGCCTCTTTCGCGAAGGCGTCATCCTGATGGTCGTGATGGCGGGACTCGCCTTTGCCGTCTGCGTCCTCGCCCAGGCCCCGACCGACCTTTCGCGCGCGCTCTACGCGTACCACGCTCTGTGCGATCTGCTCCTGATCGCGGACGCCGGCTGGCTCGCCCAGACGCTCGCCGCGACGCACAGCCCGTTGAGCGGCGTCGGGGAGTTTCGACCGTCGGAGGCTCGATAGCCGGCGCGTTTCTCGCGCGCCAATGTCAGGAAAGCGTCAGGGACGGCCTTTTTGCGAGGGGAGAAGGCTACTCTTGCGCCATGGCTTCCGATCATCCGAACCAGCGCCGCGCCCTCGTGGCTCTCCTTCTCTGCGCGAGCCTGGCATCGGCGGTGGTCCTCGCGCTTCAGGTCCAGAACGCCGTCCGGGACCATCGCAACGCCACGCAGGGCGTGCTCCGCGACGACGCCATGCTGGCCGCCGAGGAGTTCATCCGCCGCTCCGCGGTCGAGGTCGGTTACGAGGGTGTGTACCAGCAACTCCTGCACCTCGACGAGGCGCCCGCGACCGGGGCGGGCGGCCTCGTTGGCCCAATGATCGGGGACGACGGCGGGAAACTCCGCGTTGGCGGCTCCGAGCCGGAGCCTGCCACGGCCGTCCTGCTGGGCAAGGAGCTTGCCGCGGCGCCGCCCGCAAAGCGTCCGTTCCGGCTCGTGCACGCAGTCCTGGATGGCCGGCCGCGCTCTTTCGTCATCCTGTCGAAGCCGCTTCTCGGAAAGACGGGCTCCGCGATCCGAGGCTTCGAGCTGCGACTCGCCGAGCTCCAGGGCTCGTTCCACAACGCCCTCGAGAAAGGGCCCCTCCTGCCGCCCTTCCTCGCCAAGGGCGGCCGTCCTCCGACCAACGATTTCTTCGGTCTGCGGGTCCGAGACCAGGCCGGGGTGGTTCGGTTTGCGGTCGGGCCGCAGCCTCCCGCCGGCATCGCCGTGTCGAAGCCCTTCGGGGACGCGTACGAGAGAATGTTGCAGGGCTTCGTTCTGGATCTGTCGGTCGATCCCGGAGCCGCCTCACAGCTGGTGAGCGGCGGGCTTCCCCGATCGCGCCTTCCGGGACTGCTCCTGCTGCTCGGCCTCTCGGCGGGGTTCACGGTCACCGCGATCCTGCAATTGCGTCGCGAGAGCGCGCTGCTTCGCCTGAGGGAGGAATTCATCGCCAGCGTCTCCCATGAGCTTCGCACCCCGCTCACGCAGATCCGTGTGTTCGCGGAGACGTTGCTCCTCTCTCGCGCGCGGTCCGAAGAGGAGGAGGAGCGATCGCTCCGCATCATCGACCGTGAGGCGAGGCGGCTCTCGCAGCTTGTCGAGAACGTGCTTCTCTTCTCCCGCACGAGCCGCGGCGTCCTGACGGTGTCGCCCGAAGTGTTCCGGCTGGCGCCGCTCGTCCGCGAAGTGCTCGAGGGTTTCTCGCCGATTGCCGAGGCGCGGCAGGTGCGGTTCCGGACGGAGCTGGACGGCGAGACGGCTGCCCTGGCGGACCCGCATGCCGTTCGCCAGGTGCTGCTCAACGTCCTCGACAACGCCGTGAAGTACGGCCCTTCCGGCCAGGAGATCCGCGTTGCGGTCAGCAGCGTCAACGGCGGAGCGCGCATCGCGGTAGCCGATGAGGGTCCCGGGATCGACCCGGCGGACCGCGAGCGTGTCTTTGCCCGATTCGAGCGGCTTCCGCGCGAGCGCGCGTCGGCCGTCGCCGGCGCCGGGATCGGACTGGCCGTCGTCCGTGACCTCGTCGCCCGGATGCGCGGCCGGTGCTTCCTCGAGGCGTCCGATCTCTCGGAGGGAGGGTTGCGCTTCGTCCTCGAGCTGCCTGGAACGGGAGCGGCCTCATGAGCCGCATCCTCCTCATCGAGGACAACGAGGACCTCGCGTTCGGACTCAAGAACAACCTCGAGATCGAAGGCCACGCAGTCTCCATCGCCCTCGACGGGCTGGAGGGCCTCCGCCTGGCGCGCGAGAACACTTCCGACATGGCGATCCTCGACCTGATGCTGCCGGGCATGAGCGGCTTCGAGGTCCTGGCCGAGTTGCGGAGGAAGGACCACCGCTTCCCGGTTCTCGTCTTGACCGCTCGCGGTGAGGAGGAAGACAAGGTCCGCGGGCTGCGGCTGGGCGCCGACGACTACGTGACCAAGCCGTTTGGCCTGATGGAGCTGCTCGCGCGGGTGGACGCCCTGCTGCGGCGGGCGGGCGCGGCCGCGGAGGTCGGCGGCGAGGAGCGATTCGGCGACGTCGAGCTGCGGCCCGCCTCGCGCACCGCCCTCCGGAAGGGACAGCCCGTCCCGCTGACACCGAAGGAGTTCGACCTGTTGCTCCACCTGTGTCGCCACCGGGACCGCGTCGTCTCGCGACTCGAGCTCTTGCGGAGGGTGTGGGGATATTCCGAAGAGGCGATCAGTCGCACGGTGGACACTCACGTCGCCGAAATCCGCCGCAAGCTCGAATCGGACCCGTCCCGCCCGCGACACATCCTGACGGTCCGCAAAGCCGGCTATCGGCTCGACTCTTGACAGAAAGTTGACAGCGCGGCTCGTCCATTTCTGGCTATCGTGTCGGGAGGAGGCCTTCATGACAAAGCTCGCTGTCGGACCGGCTCTCGTGATCACCGGCATTCTCCTGGGACCCCCCGCCCTGTGGGCATCGAGGTCGTCGTCTCTTCCTCCTCCGGCGCAGAAGCAGACGCCGGAACAGGATGCCGCCCGGTACTTCAACGACGGGCTCGAATACACGGAGAAGGGCGACAAGCTCGGCAAGGAGGCGGCTGCCGAGACGGATGCGACGAAGAAGGACAAGCTCACGAAGAAGAGCCTCGACAAGTACTCGGACGCGGTCGGGAAGTTCACCGATGCGACGAAGAAGAACCCGAAGCTCTTCCAGGCCTGGGGAAGCCTCGGCTACGCCTACCGCAAGACCGGCAAGTACACCGACGCGCTCGTCGCGTACAACAAGGCGCTCGAGATCGAGCCGGGCTACACGCCTGCGATCGAGTACCGTGCCGAGGCTTTCCTCGAGCTCGACCGGCTCGACGACGTCAAGGACGCGTACATGTTCCTTTTCCGGAACGACCGCCCGCGCGCGAACGAGCTCGACGCCGCGATCGAGACCTGGATCCAGAAGCGCAAGGCGCAGCCGGGATCCTCCGATCCGGCGGCGTTCGAGAGCTTTTCGAAATGGGCGGCGGAGCGCCGCCAGCTCGCGTCCCAGACGAGTTCGCTCCTTCAGCCTTCCCATGCGGGCTGGTAGAGCTGACGCGCGAGCGCCGTGGGGACGAGCCCTTCTCGTCCTCGCGGCAGCCGCGTGCGGCGTCGAGGCCGCGGCGCTCGATCGAGGACCGTCGGCCGCTGCCGCCTACGAATGGCACCTGCCTCCCGGTTTTCCGGAGCCCTGCGTCCCGGAGGACAACCCGATGAGCGACGTGAAGGTGGAGCTCGGGCGGCGGCTGTTCTACGACGCGCGCCTCTCCGGCACCGGGACACAGGCCTGCGCCTCGTGCCATCGCCCGGAAATGGCGTTTACCGACGGCAGGGCGCGGGCCGTAGGGTCGACGGGCGCGGTCCACCCTCGGGGCAGCCAGAGTCTGGCGAACGCCGCCTACAACGCGAGTTTCACGTGGATCGAAGCGGGCCGGCGCAGTCTCGAGGAGCAGGCTCTCGGCCCGATGTATGGGGAGCACCCGGTCGAGCTCGGTTTGAAGGGCCGCGAGCAGGAGGTCGTCGCGACCCTCCTGGCCGATCCGGAATACGCGGCCCTCTTTCACGTCGCCTT
>DATMNJ010000148.1:0-7504 GCA_035569175.1 Thermoanaerobaculia bacterium
CTGCTCGGGGTCCCTGGCGATTGCCAGACACGGTTCGGCGACGCCGGGGCTGTACGCGAGGGAGAGGTCTTCCTGGGTCAGGCAGGGCTTGGACGGGACGACCTCGACCTTGCCCTTCCGGCCTCGGGAATGATAGTCGAGCGCCTCTTCCGGCGTCATCCGGCGCATGGCCCGCTTACCCCCCCGCGAGCCCTGCGCGCAGCGCCCGCACGGCTTCGACGGCCTCGCCCGCGGGAACCAGCCGCACGCTCTTGTCGCGCCGCAGCACGACCTCGACGTTTCCTTCCTTCAGGGCCCGGCCGCCGACGTTGACGCGGATCGGGAACCCGATGAGGTCCGCGTCCTTGAACTTCACTCCCGGGCGCTCGTCGCGGTCGTCGTAGAAGACGTCGAAGCCCGCCGTGCCGAGCGCCGCGTAGAGGCCGTCCGCCGCCTCTCGCGCGGCGGCGTCGGTCGGGTTGAGCGACACGAGGGCGATCTCGAAGGGGGCGAGCGACAAGGGCCAGACGATGCCGTCCGCGTCGTGGTGCTGTTCGATGGCAGCCGCCATGGTGCGGCCGACGCCGATCCCGTAGGTGCCCATGACGACCGGGCGGTTCTCGCCCTTCTCGTCGGTGTACGTGCAGGAGAGCGCCGTCGAATACTTCGTGCCGAGCTTGAAGATGTGGCCGACCTCGATGCCCCGGGCGATCGAGAGCGGCTTGCCGCACCGAACGCAGGGGTCGCCGGCGCGCGCCTGCGCGAAGACGCCCCACTCCCCGACCTTTGCGTCGCGTCGCAGGACGAAGCCCGCCACGTGCCAGTCTCGCCGCCCGGCTCCCGTCACGGCGTTGACGGCGTCGCGGATGGACTCGTCGGCGATGACCCGCACGTTGCCGGCCGGGAGCTTGTGCGGGCCGACGTAGCCGACGGGGGCGCCCGTGGCCGTCTCGACGTTCTCTTCCGAGGCGAGCGCCAGGCGCTCGACGCCGAGGGCGTTCTTCAGGGCAATCTCGTTGACCTCGAGGTCCCCCCGCAGCAGCGCCACCGCGAAGCCCTGTTCGCTCTCGTAGACGAGGCACTTGATCATGCGGGCGGGCGTGATGCCGAGAAAGTCGACGACCGCATCGATGCCGCCCTTGCCGGGCGTGGGCACCTCGACGAGCGGGGCCTCGGTCTCGTCCTTCCAGGGCGCGGGCCGCGGACCGGTCTCCGCCTTCTCGAGGTTCGCGCCGTAGCCGCAGGCCGCGCAGCGCACGACCGCGTCCTCGCCGGTCTCGGCGAGCACCATGAATTCCTCCGAGGCGCTGCCGCCGATCGCCCCCGAGTCCGCCTGCACGACCGTGAAGTCGAGGCCGCAGCGCTCGAAGACCCGCCGGTACGCCGCGTCCTGGGCCCGGTAAGACGCGTCGAGCCCCTCGGCGTCGGCGTCGAAGGAGTACCCGTCGTACATGAGAAATTCGCGTCCGCGCATCAGGCCGAACCGCGGGCGGATCTCGTCGCGAAACTTGGTGCGGATCTGGTAGAGCGTCACGGGCAGCTGGCGGTACGAGGTGACGCCCGAGCGCACCATCGTCGTGACCGCCTCCTCGGCCGTCGGCGCGAGACAGTACTCGCCCTCCTTGCGGTCCTTCAGGTGGAAGAGAATCTGCTCCTCGGCGTACCGCGTCCACCGCCCGCTCTCTTCCCACAGCTCGCGGGGCTGCAGGATCGGCAGCTCGACCTCGAGCGCTCCCGCGCGGTCAATCTCCTCTCGCACGATCCGCTCGGCCTTTCGGTGGGAGCGCAGCCCCAGCGGGGTCAGCGAATAGATTCCGGCCGCGATGCGGCGGATCATGCCGGCGCGCGCCAGGAGCACGTGCGAGATGGCCTCGGCGTCGCCGGGGACTTCCCGGACGGTTTGCAGAAAATAGCGAGACCAGCGCATAGGGGGGTGAGGATAGCAGGAGGAGCAACGGGGTCCGCCCACCGGGCGGACGGATCGGCTAGGGGCGGGGCTTGACGGCGGGAGCGTCCTTGCGTCGCGGGCCGACCTTTTCCACCAGGCGCAGGTTGGAGCGCAGCTGCTGCATCATGCGGTCCTCGATGCCGGCTCCGCGGGCCGCCGTCTTGGCTCGGCCGAAGGCGACCTTGGCCTCTTCCGCCCGCCCGGCCGCGAGGTACGCCATCCCCAGGTGATGGAGGGTCATCGGCGCCGCCGCGCGCTCGCTCGAGCGCCGGAGGCACTCGATCGCCCGGTCGTACTCCTGCCGTTTGTAGTGGACCCACCCGAGGGCCGCCAGGGGATACGGCTTGAGCTCGTCGGGCGCGGCGGCCAGGGCCCGGCCCGCGTAGTCGAGCGCGAGGTCGAGGTCCTCCCCCGATTCGGCGAGGCTCGTCGCGAGCTCGTAGTAGCCGACGGCCTGCGCGGTCTTGGACGGGTGCTTCTCGAGAAACTCGCGCAGGAACTCCGCCGCCTCCCGCGGGCTCCCCTCGGCGCGCAGAGCCTCGGCGAGCGTCGAGCACGCGGCGGCCGCGACGACGTCCTCCGGGTCCGCCGCGAGCACCTCGCGGCAGGCGGCGATCGCCTCCTTCCAGCGCCCCATCGAGGCCGCGAGCAGGGCAAACGACACGCGGATCGTCGGGTTGCGCGGCTCCGCGCGCATCGCCTTGCGGTAGAGCTCCTGCGCGCGCGCCAGCGACCCCTTCGCGGCGCTCTCCTCCGCGTCCCGGAAGGCCGCCGCCCCGGGCCCGTCCACGCGCGGCAGCTCGTAGCCGCTGCGGCGCTCGAGCAGGCGTACGGCTTCCTGGTATTCGAGCCGCCGCGGGTTCTTTTCGAGGGCCTGCTGGAAGCACTCGAGAGCGCGCTTGTGCCAGTTCTTGTCGAGGTAGCACAGGCCGAGCTGGAAGACGGCCTCCTCCGACTCGGGCGCGAGGCGGATCGCCTCCTCGAACTCGTGGATGGCCCGCGAGAGCTCCCCCTTTTCGCGCAGCACGTTGCCGAGCAGGATGTGCGCCGAGGGGACCGGCGCGCACTCGAGAGCGAGCTCGAGGGCCCGCTGCGCGTCTTCCCACCGGGACAGATGGGCGTAGAGGGTCCCGAGGGCGAAGTGCGGCAGGAACGCGTCGGGCTTGCGTTCGATCGCCTTGTGAAGCGCCACCTCCGCGGCCGCGGTGTCCCCGGACTCCGAGGACGCGATGCCGCTGTAGACCAGGGCCTCGAAGTGGTTCGGGTCCGCGGCGAGGATCTTCTTGAAGTAACCGGATGCCCGCTCGAGGTCCCCCCCGGAGAAGAAGGTCTCGGCGAGGTAGAAGCCGAGCTCCACGTTGTTGCGGTCGGCGCGGAAGAGGTCCTCGAGAACGCGGATGCCGCGGTCGGCGTCGAGGGCGAGGATCGCGAACTCGGCCTCGCGCAGCCGCTTCATGAAGGCCTCGCGGTCCGGGGCCGAGGAGCGCGCGATGATCCGGTCGCGCCGCTCGAGGAAGCGGTCCTTCTTCTCCACGGCCTGCATCCGCTCGTCCATCTTGGATTCCCAGAGGTCCACGACCTCCTCCGGACGGACCGCGCCGCGGCGCTCGAGCGCCTCCTGAAGGGCCAGGATCCCGGTGTGGGCGACGAAGAGGTTCTTCTCCAGGTTCCCCATCGACTCGAAGAGCGACTTCACGGCCTCGGCCGTGCGCTTGACCACGTCCTCGAGCGTCGAGATCCGTTCGAGCAGGTGTTCGTCGAACGGGATCTCCTCCTGGGGCTCCCCGGTCTCCTCGACCACGCCCACGCCCGAGAGGACGAGGAGCTTCGAGTTGCAGCGGGCGCAGAACTCTTCGTCGTCGGGATTCTTGAGGCCGCAGACCTGGCAGTACATGTCAGGCGGAAGGCCGGGGGCGGCGGAGGATGGACGAGGCCGTCATGCGGCCGGGTACTCGTAGAAGCCGCGGCCGGACTTCTTGCCGAGCCAGCCGGCATCCACCATCCGCACGAGCAGGGGGCTCGGGCGGTATCTCGGATCGCCGAAACCGTCGTGGAGCACGCGGAGAATCGAGAGGCACGTGTCCAGGCCGATGAAGTCCGCCAGCGTGAGCGGCCCCATGGGGTGGTTCATGCCGAGTTTCATGATGCCGTCGACCGCCTCGCGCGTGGCCACGCCCTCGCGCAGCGTCTCGATCGCCTCGTTGATCATCGGCATGAGCACGCGGTTCGAGACGAAACCGGGAGAGTCGTTGCAGAAGATCGGCGTCTTGCCCATCCGCCGGGCCAGAGCGTCCACCGCGGCCGCGGTCGCGTCGGAGGTCGCCATGCCGCGGATCACCTCGACCAGCTGCATGACGGGCACCGGGTTCATGAAATGCATCCCGACGAAGGCCTCGGGCCGGCGCGTGGCCGCCGCCAGCCGCGTGATCGAGATCGAGGACGTGTTGGAGGCGAGGATCGCGCCGGGCTTGCAGATCGGTTCGAGCCGGCCGAAGAGCTCCTTCTTGACGGCCTCGTTCTCGACGATGGCCTCGATGACGGCATCCGAGCCGCCGAGGGCCTCGAGGCGGGTCGTCGTCGTCAACCGCCCGAGGGCCGAGGCCTTCTCCTCGGCCGTGCGCTTGCCCTTGGCCACCTCACGATCGAGGTTCTTGGCGATCACCAGGCGTCCCGCCGCGAGCAACCCTTCCTCGACGTCCACGAGCGTGACCGGCATCCCGGCGGCGGCCGCGACGTGCGCGATGCCGCTGCCCATCTGCCCGGCGCCGACGACGCCCAGGCTCCCGATTTCCATGGGCGGACTCTATAGCTGTCGGCGATCGGCCGCCAGCGGCCTGCCGCGCGCGCCGTGATCCTAGGGCAGTGCGATCCGATAGCGCGGTGTTCCGAACCGCGACAGCAGCGCGACGCCCACGGCGACGATCGAGGCGGCGCTCCAGACGAGCGCGCCCAGGAGCGGCACGAGAGAGACGCCTCCGAGGACGACGAAGCCGGCGGCGAGCGCGGCGGGCCGCCGCGCGGGCGCGACGCTCTTGAGCAGCTTCTGGCCGAGGAGCAGAAACAGCACGGCCATCCCGAACACCTTCGCGACGACCGCGACCGCCGCGGCGGCGAGCGCGATCGGAATCCCGACGGCCGACGGCAGCAGCGACAGCGCGGCGCCCGCCGCGAGAAAGAGCGTCAGCACCCCGAGCGCTCCCGCCGCCAGGGAGCCCGTCCAGTCGTCCTCGGCCGACGTCGCCGCGCGCGCGAGGGGCGAGGCGAAGAAGTACAGGAGCGCGAGCGCGACCGCGAGCCAGGCCGAGAGCGCGACGAGGTGAAGGCCTCCGAGAACGGCCGGCCCGGCTCCCGCGCCTTCCCAGGGAGCGCGGCGCATCTCCGCGAGGTAAATCGCGAGCAGCGAGCCCGGCGTCGAGACGCGACCCTCGACCGGGAGCCGACCGCTTTCCGGCGCCGCGATCTTCCCGCCGAAGACGAGGAGGTCGCCGGCCACCGAACCGCCAGGCGAGAACGAGACGTCGCCGCCCCACACCACGACGTCGCCCGAGACGCGAGCGCCGATGCGCACGTCCGCGAGCACGGCCACCACGCGACCGGGCAGGGGCTGTGAGACGACCACGTCGCGGCGCACGGAGGTGATGGACCCGCCGGCGGCGGACGCGGCCGCGGGAAGGAGACTCGCCGCGAGCAGCAGACCCGGGAGGCGGCGGGCCCGAAGCCTCATTTCCGGTTGGGCACGCGGGCGAGCACGCGCGAGAGCGCGAGCCCGAGGGGCACGAGAAGGGCGACGGCCGCGAGGCCCAGCGTCGCCTCCTGGCGCATTCCCTGGGAGAGGGCCTCGAGGCCCCGGGGCGCGAGACCGAGCAGCTCCGAGGCCCACCGCATCCCGGATCGACCGAGGCCGATGAGCGGAGCCGAGGCGGCCGCTCCGAGCGAAACCTGCTCGGCGGCGGTCAGCAGCGGCAGCGTCAGCAGGGCCAGGCCCGAGCCGGCCAGACCGGCCGTCAGAAGGACCGGCGCATTCCACAGGGCGTAAGTTCGGCGCTCCCGCCGCGAGAAGGGACGAAGACGGGTGACCCGATCCGCCAGGCCGGATAGGCCCTCGGACGGCCCGGAGAGCCCGTCCAGGGCCTCCAGCAGGCCCCTGGCAGAGTCGATTTTCGCCGCGCAGGCCGCGCAGGCCGCCCCGTGCAGGGCGGCGTCGGCGGCAAAAACCGGCTCGGCGCCGGCGGCAACTGCTTCGGCGTCAATCGGATCGAGCGGGCGTTGGCACGGCGTCACGTTACTTCTCCAGACAACCTGTCCTTCAATACGGCTCTGGCGCGAAAGAGTTTGTTCTTGACGGTCCCCAGGGGCATGTTCTTGACCCCGGCGATTTCCTCGTACGACAGCCCCGCGAAATGGCGCAGCGCGATCAGCTCCCGGAAATCGTCCGGGAGGTCCTGGATCGCCTCGCTGATCGCTCTTCCCCGTTCCAGGTTCCGAAGCTGCCCGTAGGGGTCTAGGCCGGGCGAGCGCTGCTCCGGAGAAAAGGTCCCCGCCCCGTCGGGATCCGGCGTCTCGAGGGGAACCGTCCGGGGGCGGCGCTTGCGCAGATGGTCGATGGACGCGTTGCCCGCGATGCGAAACAGCCAGGTCGAGAACTTGAAGGCGGGATTGAATCGATCGAGGGCCTGGAAGACCTTCAGGAAGATCTCCTGGGAGAGATCGAGGGCGTCGTCGCGATTGCCGACCATCCGGGCGACGTGAGACACGACGCGGGCCTGGTACCGGCGAACGAGAACTTCGAACAAATCCTCGTCGCCCGCGAGGACGCGGCGTACGATTTCGACGTCTTCTGTCTCGCCTGCGATGGGCTCCAAACTCCGCTTTCCGCCGGCCTCCACCGACCCGGAGCCGGAGGGCCCCGGTGCTAGAATCCCACAGCATTTTAGTAGACCGGGCGCTCCCGGAGCGCCCCAACCGGAGCAGCCACGTGAGCACAATCGCGGAACCGCAGTTTCCCACCATCGGGTCGCACCCGCAGGGCACCGACTCGGCCAGCCCGTTCGAGGAAATGATGTCCCGGTTCGACCTGGCCGCCCAGAAGCTCGGCCTCGACCCGGGCCTCTACAAGGTGCTCCGCGAGCCGGTCCGCGAGACGAAGGTTTCGATTCCGATCGCGATGGACGACGGCCGGATCGAGGTTTTCGTCGGCTACCGCGTCCTCCACAACATCGCCCGCGGCCCCGGCAAGGGCGGCATCCGGTTCGACAAGAACGTGAGCCTGGACGAGGTCCGGGCACTGGCGGCCTGGATGACGTGGAAGTGCGCCGTCGTCAACATTCCGTTTGGTGGTTCCAAAGGCGGTGTCATCTGCGACCCGCTCAAGATGAGCGTCGGCGAGTTGGAGCGGCTCACCCGTCGCTATACGGCGGGCATCATCGCCACCCTCGGCCCGGATTCGGACGTTCCGGCCCCGGACGTAAATACGAACGAGCGAGTGATGGCATGGGTCATGGATACGTACTCCATGCACATGCGTCACACCGTCACAGCGGTCGTCACGGGCAAGCCCGTAGAGATGGGTGGCTCACT
>DATMNJ010000149.1:0-10155 GCA_035569175.1 Thermoanaerobaculia bacterium
GGCGGGCTGGTCGAAAGCCTCCAGTCGCTCTCGATCGCGAGCAAGATGCGCTCGGACGAGTATGCGCGCGGGCGCGTGCGCCATCTCTTCCAGTCGTTCGGCGACCTTTCTCGGGCGCTCGATGCCGTTGAGGGGCGCAAAGACCTGATCTACCTCTCGGAGGGCTTCCGGGGGCGCTATCTCGTCGGCACCTCCGAGACGGACGACGAGCGCCAGTACCTGCTCCACGGCGAGGTCTGGAAGGTGGACTCGGACAAGCGCTTCGGCTCGACATCGCTGCGCAACGAGCTTGCGGAGCTGGGCCAGCTCTTCCGGCGCTCCGACTGCGTCATCCACGCCGTGGACATCGCCGGAATCCGATCCGAAAACGACCCCGCGTCGGACAATGCCGCCTTCGGTCTGCGGGAGACCGAAAACGCCCTGTACGACATCGCTCAGGGCACCGGCGGCGAGGTCTTCCGCAACGGGAACGATCTGGGCGCGCAGCTCGGCCGGCTCGTCGAGCAGACGAGCGTCGTGTACGTCCTCGCGTTTCGCCCCGGCCGGTCCCTCGAGGAGGGACGGTTCCACCCGCTCAAGGTCAGGGTGTCGGCGGCGGGCGCGCGGGTCCTCGCTCGGGCCGGCTACTACGAGCGCCGCGGGTTCCGGCAACTCTCGCCCCTCGAGCGCCGGCTGCTCGCGGCAGACGTCATCGCCAACGAGATCCCCTTCGACGACATCCCGGCGCGCGTTCTCGCGGTGGCGTTCGCCTCCGGACAGGAGAGCGCCTCCGTGCCGGTGCTCCTCGAGATCCCGGGACCGGGGCTGCTCGCCGCCGACGCGGGCGAGAAGTTGACCGTCGAAATCTACGCCTATGCCGTGGATGGGGACGGCCGGCTGCGGGACTTCTTCGCGCGCACCATCTCGGCCGACCTCGTGAAGAGCCGCGGGAGGCTCATGGCCGGAGGCGTCCGATATTACGGTGAGCTGCGGTTGCCCCCGGGCGCCTATCGCCTGCGAACGCTGGTCCGAAACGCGTCCACCGGCCGCATGGGGTTCTCCGTGGCGCCGCTCGAGGTCCCTGTCTTTTCGGAGGCCCGCCCCCTTCTGCTTCCGCCGGTGTTTCTCGCGGACTCCGCCGGATGGATCTCGGTCGAGGGAGCGGGCCGGGCCGACGGGATCGCGGCGGCGTCCACGAACCCGTTCGCGGCCCTGCCGGGCGACGGCCTGACACCCGCGGTGCTCGCGCGGGTTGCGCCCGGGCAGGCGTCGCGCCTGTGCCTGGTGGCGTACCACTTCGCCACGGCCGATCGGGAGGAGCTCAGGCTCGGCAGCCAGCTGCTTGCCGCCGACGGGCGCCCCCTCGAGGCGGTGAAGCTCTCCGTTCTCGGCAGCACGGCCCCGGGCCTCGATGGAAAGCGCACGCTCCTGCTCTCCTTCTCGGCGCCCCCGGACCTCGCGCCGGGGCAGTACGGGCTGCGCGTGTTCCTGCAGGGCGGGGCCGGAGGACCGGCGCGGCAGTCGACCGCTCCCTTTCTCGTTCCTTGAGCGTCACGGGTGCGCTCGCCGCCGCTGCCCTGGCCTGCGTGGCGCAGGCCGTTCCCGACGCCCCGGCCCCCGGCGCCGCGCGCGACACGGCGATCCGGCGGATTCACTCCCGGGCGGCACGCGTTCAACCCGGATCCCGGGAGGGGGTCGAGGTCGCCGGAGAGCTCGAGCGGATCGGCGCGGCGTACCTGGCGGAGGGGGACACGGGGCGGGCGTCGGAGCTGCTTTCGGAGGCGTACGCCCTCGACGAGGAGAACGGGCTCGTTCTCGCGGAGCTCACCCTCTGCTACGTGCGCGGCGAGGACTTCGACGCGGCTCGCTTCTACCTGCGCCTTGCCGAAGAGCGCGTGTCCCGGGCGCCGCCCGAGATCTACGGCGTCCTCGGCGACGTCTATGACGGTCTGCACCGCCTGGAGGATGCCGTCGTCGCGTGGGAGGAGTTCGTCCGTCTCGGCGGCTCGGACCCGGTCCTGCTGGCTCGGCTGGCGCGCGCGCGCACGGAGCTCGCCGTGACGCGCGGGCAACGGTCGCTGGCCCTGGAGCACTTCGACCTATTCGCCGACGCCACCGTCGAGGAGGATCTGGTGCGGCGCGCGGGCGCGGATCTCGAGGCATCCTACGCGGCGCACACCGCGCTCTTCGGGGGCCGGCTGGATGCGCGCCAGGTCGTCGTGCTGTATGCCGGACGGTCCTACTTCTCGCTGGTCTCGGTTCCGGACTGGAGCTCCGGGCTCTTCGACGGGAAGATCCGCGTCTCCGTGGATCCCGGAGCGACCAGGCCGGAAGCGCTTTCGGCCGTCCTCGCCCACGAGCTCGGCCACGCGTTCATTCGGGGGAGTTCGGGCGGCCGCGCCTCGCCCTGGTTCCACGAGGGCTTCGCGCAGTGGGAGGAAGGCCGCCGCATTCCGGTCCGCGACGTCCGCGGGGCCGTGGGCGTCCAGGCCGCCGCATCGTCCGAGGCGCTCGACCGCCGGCTCGGGAGCCGGCTCGCCCGGCCGGTGGCGCGCGCGAGCTACGCCCAGGCCCTCTCGCTCTTCGAGTATCTCGTCGCGACGCGGGGCACGGGGGCCGTCGCCTGCCTCCTCGCACGCCTCTCCGGCGGGCAGGAGGCGTTTGCCGAGGCGCTTTACGACGAAACGGGGATGTCGGAGGCGGAGCTCTTCAGCGGCTGGAAGAGGTGGGCGAACCTCTGAGATCAAGGGTGCCGCGGCGAGCTATTTCGGTGTTTCGCCCAGGAAACTCACCCACGCCGAATCCGTGGCGATCGGCAGATAGGCCGGCTCCGCGCGCAGGGCCGAGCGGTCGAGCCTGCCCTCGGCCTCGAGCGGACGCAGCGCCGCGACCGCGGCGGCCGCGTTGCCCGCACGGGCGTAGATGCGGGCCTCGAGCTCCGTCTTGCGCCAGTCCTCGCCCACCAGGGCTCGGGCGGCGCGGATCGTCTCGACCGCCGCCGCCGTGTCGCCGAGATTCGTCTCGACCACCGCGAGCGTCGAGAGCGTTTCCGGATCGGGGCCGGCCTCGCGCAGGTATCTCTGCAGCAGCGCCACGGCGTCGGCGTTTCGCCCATCCGCCAGCGCCATCGCGGCGAGCTCGCGGGCGGCTCCGGGCGCCGGCGGCGACTCGGCGAGCGCGCGGTCGAAGTCGCTTGCGGCCTCGAGGGGCGTGCCCCGGGCGCGCGCGGACAGGCCCATCTGGTAGTGCACCGGGCCGGCCGGAGCCCCGGACGCAAGGGCTCGGGACCATTCAGAGCGGGCGGCCTCCGTCTTTCCGTCGGCCTGGGCGGCAAGCGCGAGCTTTTCGAACTGACGCCAGGGTTGCGGAGGGAGATTGTCCACCAGCGCATAGGGCTCGGAGAGGGAGCGCTGCACCGCGAGGGCCCCGTCCACCAGAAACAGGAGGGCCGGCACGGCGGCGATCCACAACAGCCTGCGGCGTTCGGGCGGCAGCCGCCGTGCGAAGACCAGAACCACCCCGATGATTGCGGCCACGCCCGCCAGGCGCGGCGTGGCGCGGGCACGGGCCTCTCGGGCCGCGTCGCGGCGCCGGACCGGCTCGGGTCCGAGGAGGCGCCCGACCTCGCTTGCCAGCGAGAGCCCGGGATCGACAAGCACGATGTCCTCGACGGCCCAGCCCCTGCCGGTGCGCTGCACCGTCCATCGGGTCTTCAGGACCGACGCGCCGTAGCGCAGGCCCAGATACACGAAGATCGGCCCGCGGCCCGAGTCGGCGACGGAGGCCCACGCCACGTCCGCGGCGGTCCCCGAGGGCGGGGCCAGCGCCTGGATGAAGTGGTCGCGCGCCGCAGCCCGCAGCAGATTCTGCTGGCGCTCGGTCAGTCCGGCCCAGACGCCCGGGCCGACGAGGCGCTGAAGGACTCCGTCGGCGTCGATGGATTCGAGGAAGATTTTCGGCGGCCCGTGCAGGGCCGCGTAGGCGGCGCGGCGAGCGAAGTCCGCCGCTTCCTCGGCGCCGGGCGCTGCCGGCTCGTCGGCTCGCGCCGCGGCGATGCCGGAAAGCGCGGCCAGCGCCAGCGCGGCCAGGAGGAACCGGGGCCGAATGCCCTGCGCCGCCGCGGCGATCAATGCCCCGTCGCCGTCTCGGTCGAGGCGGGCTTGGCGTGGATCTGCAGCGTCATGGGAACGCTGCCCACGCGCAGTTCGTCTCCGTTGCGCAGGGCCACCGGCGCACTCAGGCGAATGCCGTTGACGAACGTTCCGTTCTTCGAGCCCAGGTCCTCGAGCGTCGCGAGCCCGGAGGCGACCATGAGGCGGGCGTGCCGCCGCGACACGCTCTGGGCGTCGATCCAGACGAGGGAGTCCGCTCCGCGCCCGAGGATGTTTTCGCCGTCGGCGAGGGCGACCTCGCGATTGCCCCAGAGCAGGCGGAACACCTGGTCGCCGCCCGCGTCCGGTCGCCCGTCGCGCTGCAGCGCGGCCGCCTCGCCGCAAAACGCATATCCGTATCCGTACACGGTCCGGATGAACTCCGGAGCCCGCGCTCCGTCCCCGATCGACTGCCGCACCTCGGCGATGAGCGTGGGCAGGTTGACGTCGGACACGACCGTGTCGGGCCAGAGCCTGCGGTGCAGCTCGGCCTTCGGGACCGCGCGTGGCCGCGCTTCGAGCAGGACCTGGAGCAGCTTGAACGCCTTGGGCGAAATCGAGACGGGCCGGCCCTCCCGGGTGAGCGCCCGGCTCCCGGTGTCGAGCAGGAGGCTGCCGAATCGAAAGTTCATGCGGCCAACCAAAACACGATAAGGCCCCGGTGACTTCCCGTTTCGGACCAGAGGCCTCGGGGCGGGGACGGAAGCCTCCTATGCCGCGATCGGCTCGAGCCGCGTGACTCGAGGCGACAGCGATTCGGCGCCGCGCTCGGTGCAGACGATGTCGTCCTCGATCCGCACGCCGAAGCGTCCCGGCAGGTAGATGCCGGGCTCGGAGGTGAACGTCATCCCGGGCTCGAGGACGGTGCGGTCGTGGCCGACCATGTAGGGCGCCTCGTGGACGTCGATCCCGAGGCCATGCCCGAGGCGGTGGGTGAAGAACTCGCCGTAGCCCGCCTTTTCGATGACCCGGCGCGCGGCCGCGTCCACCTCGGAGCAGGGGACGCCCGGCGCGGCCTTTTCGATGGCGGCCGACTGGGCGTCGAGGACGATCGACCAGACCGTGCGGTACTCGTCGGTGGGCGTGCCGTAATAGGTCGAGCGCGTGATGTCGTAGAAGTAGCCGTCCGGCTTGTCCCAGGCGTCGATCAGGACGGCCTGATCGCGGGAGAGAGGGGCCGAGCCCGACGCTCCGTGGGGGTAAGCGGACGACGGGCCGAACTGGACCATGTTCTCGCCGCCGACCAGGGCCGAGATCTCCGACTCGGTGCAGCCGGGTTTGAGCGCCCCGAACGCCTTGCGGAAGCGGGGCAGCGCGACCGAGACGGCGTGTCGCATCATCTCGAGCTCCTCGGACGACTTCACCATTCGCAGCGCGCCGAAGGTCGCCGCTGCCGACACGGGTTTCCACCCCGGACGCGAGGCGAGCAGGCGCTCGACGTCGTCGAAGGCCGTGGACGGCTCGATCGCCAGCGTGCCCGCCGCGCCGGGAAAGAGGGCCGCCGCCTTTGCGTAGGGGTCCTCCGTCTCTTCCCAAGTCACGACCTGCTTGACGGCGGACATCAGGCGCAAGCGGCTGGCTTCGAAGGCCGGGCAGATCACGACGGGCTCCCTGTCCTGGAAGAGAAGCAGGGCGGTCAAGCGTTCACTGCGATGGAAATCGACGCCGGTGAGGTAGAACAGGTTCGAGGACGGCGTGGCGAAGAGGCCGTCGGCCCGGAGCGAGGCCGTCCGTGTCCGCACGGTTTCGAGGCGTCGGAGGTAGATTTCAGGCTTGGTCGGCATGGTGCGGATGCTAGCAGAATGGCTTCGGGGGCGCGGCCTCGCGGCCGTCGCCGGCGTGGCGGCCGTGTGCCTGGCGGGCGCCGCGTGCCGCCGCGGCGCGGATCTCGTGTCGCCGGGCGCACCCGTCATCCTCATTTCGGTGGACACGCTCAGGGCCGACCACCTGCCGGCTTACGGGTACGCGGGGGTCCAGACGCCGAACCTCGACGCCCTGCGGGCGGACGCGGTCCTGTTCGAGAACGCCTATTCCCAGGTCCCGCTGACGCTGCCCTCGCACACGGCGCTCTTCACGGGCCTCCTTCCGCCGCAGAACGGGGTGCGGGACAACCTCGGATATGCCCTCGGGCCGGGGCCCGCGACGCTTGCCGGTTTCCTCAAGGCGAACGGCTATGCGACCGGCGGGGCGGTGTCTTCCATCGTCCTCTCCCACGCGACGGGCGTGTCGCGCGGCTTCGACTTCTACGACGACAACATCGAGCCGACCAAGATGAGCCAGTCCATCTCGCGCGTCCAGCGCGGCGGCGACGACACGCAGGCCCTCCTGGCCGAATGGGTCTCGGGTCATTCGGTCAAGCCGTTTTTCGCGTTCCTGCATCTCTTCGAGCCGCACTCGCCGTACGAGCCGCCCGAGCCCTTCCTGTCCCGCTACAAGCTGCCGTACGACGGCGAGATCGCGCGGGCAGACGAGATCGTCGGCCACTTCGTCCGATTTCTGAAGGAGCGAGACGTCTACGACCGCGCCCTCATCGTCTTCCTCTCGGACCACGGCGAGGGCCTGAACGACCACGGCGAGGACGAGCACGGCGTCCTGCTCTACCGGGAGGCGATCCACGTTCCCCTGATGATCAAGTTCCCGAAGTCGCTGCGCCGCGGCGAGACGGTGGGGGCGCCGGCGGCGCTCGTCGACGTGTTTCCGACCGTGGCCGACGTGCTGGGCCTTCCGGCGCCGACGGGCCTGGCGGGCTTGTCGCTCGCCGCGGTGCTGCGCGGCAAAGCCCCTGGCGCACCGCGGAGCATCTACAGCGAGACCCTCTACCCGCGCCTGCACCTGGGCTGGAGCGACCTGGCCTCGCTCGTGAACGAGCGCGACCACTACATCGAGTCGGCGCACGCCGAGCTCTACGACATCGTGGCCGATCCGGGCGAGAGGAAGGACCTCTCCGAGGGGCTGCCGCCGGCCTTTCGCGCCCTCCGGGCGCAGCTCGACCGGATGCCGCGGCCGCTCCAGCCGCCCGGCAGCTCCGATCCGGAGCAGATGAAGAAGCTCGCCGCGCTCGGCTACATCAGCGCTTCCACCGCCGACCTCGAGAAGAAGAACCTGCCCGCGCCGCGCGACCGGATCGGCGCGGTGGCGCAGTTGAAGGAGGGATTCGGCGCGATGCACGAAGGAGATTACGCCCGGGCCGTGGACGTGTTCCGCAAGCTGCTCAAGGCCGAGCCCGGGATGACGGACGTGTGGCAGATGTACGGCGAGTCGTGCATGAAGCTCGGCCGCGAAGACGAAGCCCTCGCCGCGCTCACCGAGGCCGCCCGCCTCTCGCCGCTCAATCCGCAGGTGCTGATGGCGCTGTCCGACTACTACCTCGAGATCGGAAACTACGAAGAGGCGCGCCGGCACGCCGAAGCGGCGGGCCACTCCGGCACGACGAGCCCGCACGAGAACCTCGCCCGCATCGCGCTCGTCGAGGGCGATCTGGACGCCGCGGACCGCGAGGCGCGCGCGGCGCTCGAGAAGTACCCGATGCGGCGGGTCCCGCACCTGATCCTCGGCCGGGTCCGCCACGACCGCCACGATTACCCCGGGGCGCTCGCCGAGATCGAGCTCGCCTCCCGGCCCCACCCGGGCGAGAATCTCCCGCTCCAGAACCTGAACTTTCTGAAGGGCGACAGCCTCGCGCGAATGGGCCGCGAGGGCGAAGCCGAGCAGGCCTTCCTCCAGGAGATTCGGGAGTTTCCGGCCAACGTTGCCCCGCGCACCGCCCTGGCCATGCTGTACGCGAGCCAGGGGAAGGAGACGGAGGCGCGCCGGACGCTGTCGGACCTCGTCCGAGAGGTCAACTCGCCGGACGCCTACTTTGCCGCGATCAAGACCTACGAGGTCCTCGGCGATCCGCGGGCCGCGGGGGAGCTGAAGGCCGAACAGCGCCGGGCGTTTCCCGGAGCGAAGGAGCACAAGGAGACCGGGGGGTGACGCGGCGCGTCACGTCCTGAGGTCCCGGCCGGTCATCTCCGCAGGCGCCTCGAGGTTCTGCACTCCCAGCAGCGTGGGCGCGACGTCGGACAGCGCGCCGCCGTCGGCCAGGGATCCCGGGCTGCCGCAAAGGATGAACGGGACGGGGTTGCTCGTGTGAGCGGTGTGGGGCGCGCCGGTCACGGGGTCGACCATCTGCTCGGCGTTGCCATGGTCGGCCGTCATCATCAGGAGCACTCCTGCGTCCCGGCACGCCGCTTCGAGGATCCCGAAACATCGGTCGAGCGTCTCGACGGCGGTGATCGTCTCGGCGAGCTTGCCGGTGTGGCCGACCATGTCGGCGTTGGCGAAGTTGACGACGAGGGCGCCGAACCGGCCGTCGCGCAGCGCGCGGACCGCCTCCTCCGTGATCTGCGCGGCGCTCATCTCGGGGTGGAGGTCGTACGTCGCCCCCTTCCACGACGGCACGAGGATTCGCTCCTCGCCCGGGTAGGGCTTTTCCACGCCGCCGTTGAAGAAGTAGGTCACGTGGGCGTACTTCTCGGTTTCGGCCAGGCGCAGGTTCGTGATGCCGTCCCGGGCCCAGACGTCGGCCAGGATGTGCGTCAGCAGCTGCGGCGGGAAGGCCACCGGCAGCCCGAAGTCTTCCTTGTAGGACGTGAAGCACAGGAAGTGCAGGCGCGGCGGCCTGGGGCGGGGAAAGTCGCTGAAGGTCTCCTCGGTGAGAGCGCGCGTGATCTGGCGCGCGCGGTCCGCGCGGAAGTTGAAGAAGATGACGGTGTCGCCGTCGCGGATCGGGCCGACGGGCTCATCGTCTTCGACGAGGACGGTCGGCTGGATGAACTCGTCCGTCTCGTCCCGGGCGTAGGCGGCCTCGATCGCGTCGGCCGCGCTCCCGGCGTGCAGGCCCGACGAGAACACGAGCGCCTGGTAGGCGCGCGCGACGCGGTCCCATCGCTTGTCGCGGTCCATGGCGTAATAGCGCCCGGAGACAGTGGCGATCTTTCCGCCCCATTTCGCGAGGGCGGCCTGGAGGCGCGCAACGTAGCCCAACGCCGACCGGGGCGGTGTGTCGCGCCCGTCGGTGAAGGCGTGGACGCGCACCCGGGCCACGCCCACCCGCGAGGCGAGCTCCAGGAGCCCGTCGAGGTGGCGCTCGTGCGAGTGGACGCCCCCGTCGGAGAGAAGGCCCATCAGGTGGAGCGTCGCTCCCCGTTTCCGGGCCTGCTGCATGGCGGCTCCCAGGGCGGGGTTCGTGAAGAAGGACTGGTCCCGCAGGGCCAGATCGATGCGCAGGAGGTCCTGCGGGACCATGCGGCCGGCGCCGAGAGTCAGGTGGCCCACCTCGGAGTTGCCCATGACGCCGTCCGGCAGGCCAACGGCCTCGCCCGAGGCCTCGAGAAGGGTCCACGGATAGTCCGCCAGCCAGCGGTCGTAGATGGGCGTCCGCGCCCGCGAGATGGCGTTGCCGGCGGAGGGCGGGGCATGGCCCCAGCCGTCGCAGATGAGGAGCAGGACCCGCGGCGTTTTCAAGCGCGCGGCGCCGGGCGGATCGCGTCGGCCCGGGCGCTGCGCGCGCGCACGGGCCGCGGGAGGCGTCGTTCGAGGTCGGAGACCACGTGCATGTACGTGATGTACGCGTCGTAGGGCGATTCGAAGGGGGAGAAGTACGCGTGGACGCGGTCGTCGCCGGCGGCCTTGGTCGCCATGTAGTAGAAGTGGTCGGAGGTCGAGAGCCTGCGGAAGTCTTCGGCGAGCGCCTCCGAGCCGCTGGCCCGCACCCGCCGCTCGAGCGCGAAGAGCCTGCCGAGGGCGTCCCGCTGCAGGTCGTTGCCCTGCCAGGCCGAGATGTCGCGTGCCGTGTCGGCCCACGACAGCAGGCGCGGGGCCGAGAGCTCCTCGCCGGCGGGAAGGCGATCGATCGCCTCCGACGGCGTCAGGAAGGCCGCGCCGCGGCGGGCGAGCCGGCGGTCCACCCACGCTTCGAAGAACTCGAAGATGCCGGTCTCCGGGCGCTGGTGCTCGCCGAAGGTCTCGAAGTCCATGAAGA
>DATMNJ010000150.1:0-3345 GCA_035569175.1 Thermoanaerobaculia bacterium
TCCGAGAAGATCCGGACGTACAACTTTCCCCAGTCGCGCATCACCGACCACCGGATCGGTTTCACGACGCACCGTCTCCAGGACGTCCTCGACGGCAACCTCGAGGAGCTCGTCGAGCCCGTGTCGTCCCACTTCGAAGCGGAGCGGCTGAAGGAAGAGCTGGCGAAGGCCTGAGAAATCCGGCCGCCGCCCCCGTAGGGCTCCGGTAAGCTGACGGCGGAGGGCCGGCGCTGAGAGCAACGCGCGTTCGCGATCCGTGATCATCAAGGACCTTCTCGGCACGGCCGCCTCGAAAGCCATCGCGGCCGGAGCGGACGCCACCCTGTGGGACGCCCGCCTCTTGCTCGCGCACGCGATGGGAGGCCTGTCGCCGCTCGCCCTCGACCCCCGCCAGGCGCTCGACGATGAGGTCGTCGAGCGCTTCTCGAGCCTCTGGGAGCGGCGCCTGACGGGCGTGCCCGTGCAGCACCTCATCGGAGAATGGGACTTCTACGGCCGCACCTTCCGGGTCGACGGCCGGGCCCTCGTCCCCCGGCCCGAGACGGAGGTCCTGCTCGAGCAGGCCCTGAAGGAGGCGCCCGACGCGCAGCGCGTCCTCGACGCCGGCACCGGCAGCGGGATCATCGCGATCACGTACCTGCTCGAGCGGCCCCAGGCAAACGCCGTCGCCCTCGACATCTCCTTCGACGCCCTGACGCTCGCCCGCCAGAACGCCGTGGCGCACGGCGTCCTGCCGCGCCTGTCGCTCGTGGCCTCGGACTGGCTGTCCGCGCTCTCTCCCGCGGCGTTCGACGTCATCCTCTCGAACCCGCCCTACCTCGCCATCGGCGAATCGCCCCACCTCCCGCCGACCGTCCGGGACCATGACCCGCGTCGGGCGCTCTTCGCCGGAGAGGACGGCCTCGCGGCGATCCGACAACTGCTGGCGACGGCGGCGCCGTACCTCGCTCCCGGCGGCCTGCTCGTCTTCGAGATCGGGTTCGGCCAGGGCGAGGCCGTACGCTCGGAGATCCTCGCCCGGCCGGTCTGGCGGTTCCTGAAGATCGAGCCCGACCTGGAGGGGATCCCCCGCATCTGCCTGGCGCGCCTCGAGTCCGCGGCCGAGCGAGTCGGTAGAATCCGCAGGCCGTGGACAAGTTCGTAATCGAAGGACCCGTCCGGCTCGCGGGCGAGGTCGAGATCGCGGGCGCCAAGAACGCGGCGCTGCCGTGTCTGGCGGCGGCGTTGCTGACCGAGGAGCCCGTCCGCCTCGAAAACCTTCCCGACGTCGCCGACATCCGGACGCTCGGCAAGCTGCTGCAGCACGTCGGGGCGGCTCTCGCGCGCGACGCCGGCGGCGCCGTCATCGAGGCCCGCACGATCGGGTCGGCCGACGCGCCGTACGAGCTCGTCAAGACGATGCGCGCCTCCGTGCTGGTCCTCGGTCCGCTGCTGGCGCGGTCGGGCTCGGTGCGCGTGTCGCTGCCGGGCGGCTGCGCGATCGGCGTGCGGCCGATCAACCTGCACCTTGCGGCCTTCGAGAAGCTGGGCGCCGAGGTCCGCCTCGAGCACGGCTACGTCGAGGCAAAGGCGTCCCGCTTGACGGGCGCCGAGATCGCCTTCGACACGGTCACGGTCACCGGAACCGAGAACGTGATGCTCGCGGCCACCCTCGCCCGCGGCGCCACGCGCCTCGTCAACGCCGCGCGCGAGCCCGAGGTCGTGGACCTCGCCAATCTGCTCCTGGCGATGGGCGCCAAAATCTCGGGCGCCGGAACCGACACGATCGTCATCGAGGGCGTCGAGAGGCTCCACGGGGCCACCCACACGGTCGTGCCCGACCGCATCGAGGCCGGCACCTATGCCCTCGCGGCGGCCGCGACCCGCGGAGACGTCCGCATCTTGCGCTGTGCGCCCGCGCACCTCGGGGCGCTGACCACGCGCCTGCTGGCGACCGGGGCCCGTGTCGAGGCCTCCGGCGACACCCTCCGCGTGCGGGCCGACGGCGTCCTGCAGGCCCACGACGTCGCCACGGCGCCGTACCCGGGCTTTCCGACGGACCTGCAGGCGCAATGGATGGCGCTGTCGACCGGCCTCGATGGCGTCGCGACGATCACCGAGACGATCTTCGAAAACCGCTTCCAACACGTGGCCGAGCTGGTGCGGATGGGCGCACGCATTCGTCTGGAGGGCCGCTGGGCGGTCGTCGAGGGCCCCTCCCGCCTGACGGGCGCCAGGGTGATGGCCAGCGATCTGCGCGCCTCGGCCGCCCTGGTCATCGCCGGCCTCACGGCCGAGGGCGAGACCTCGATCGACCGCGTGTATCACCTCGATCGCGGATACGCGAAGATGGAAGAGAAGCTGGCGGGACTCGGGGCGAAGGTCAAACGAGTCCAGTGAGGAGCCTGCCATGACCGACTGCCTCTTTTGCAAGATCGCCGCCGGCACGATTCCCTCCCGGGAGGCCTACTCCGACGACCGCGTCTACGCCTTCCACGACATCGCGCCCAAGGCGCCGACGCACATCCTCGTCATCCCCCGCAAGCACATCGCCAGGCTCGCCGACGCGGGCGCGGACGACCGCGAGCTCGTCGGCGAAGTCGTCGCGCGCGCGGCCGCGATCGCGCGCGAGCTCGGCCTCGAGCACTACCGCCTCGTCGCGAACAACGGCGAGGGAGCAGGCCAGACCGTCTTCCATCTTCACTTCCACCTGCTCGGCGGCCGCCCGATGTCCTGGCCCCCGGGATAAAACGATGGGGTCAGGTCTCTCAAAGTGTGATCTTCGGCTCCTAGACGTCCGCGCCTGAATCCAGCCACCTTTCCGCTTCGGCAAGCCGGCGGAAGGTGCGGATCGCGGCGAAGTGCCCGCGCGCGACGACCTCGAACATCCGCGCCATGCCGAACACGACCTCGCGGTCCGCCACGATCGCGCAGGCGCCGAAGACCAGGTCCTCGAGGAACCCGACCCGGTCGGCCACGGCGCGGATCTGGGGCGCCTGCGGCGGGGTCTGGATGTCCGTCAGGTCGAGCAACACGTCGAGGCGCGCGGGACGTCCCGGATCGCGCTGGAGGGCGTCGAAGTGCGCCATGACCTGCGGCAGCGTCACGACGCCGAAGCACGTCGTGTGGATCCGCCCGCGCGGCGCGTCGATCTCGTAAGTGATGGGCATCCGGCGCTATTGATTGTCTCGCGGGATCGCCTCTTCCCACGTTTTCTCGCGGATCAGGGTGCCATCCTTGCGCAACTCCCGCTTCAACCGGTAGTGGAAGCTCTTCGCATCGCTCGTGACGGACAGTTGTGCGCGCCAGGCGAGCGTCCGGTCGGGCAGCGCGACGGTCGTGGTCGCGTCCCCGGCGACCGTCGCC
>DATMNJ010000151.1:0-2282 GCA_035569175.1 Thermoanaerobaculia bacterium
GCTGCCGCACATCCCGATCGCATTCCTGACGCGCCCGGACGCCGCGTCCGCCGCGCGGTCGGGCTGGAGCACGATCCTGCTCGGTCTCTGGGCCGCCGGCGCGTGCGCCGTCGTGGCGCGCCTGGGCGTGGGCTGGGCGCGCGTGCGCCGGCTGTCTCGCGGGGCCACGGCGCTCACCGACGCCGAGTGGATCGCCGAGCGCGACGACGCCGCGCGCCGCCTCGAGGTCCGCCGGACGGTCGCCCTCAAGGAGAGCGCCGAAGTCCCGGTTGCGATCACGTCGGGCTGGCGCCGCCCGTTCCTCCTGGTCGGCCACGCCGCCCGCCTCTGGGCCGTCGAGCGCCGCCGCGTGGTGCTGCTCCACGAGCTCGCCCACGTCAAGCGCTCCGACTGGCCGGCCCTGCTCGTGGCCGAGCTCGCGGTGGCCGTCTACTGGTTCCATCCCCTGGCCCTGTGGCTGGGCCGCCGCGTGCGGCGCGACGCCGAGCAGGCCTGCGACGAGCTCGTGATCGCGGCGGGCACGAAGCCCTCCGTCTACGCCGGCCACCTTCTCGGGATTTTCCGGTCACTCGGCACGCCGTCGCACCCGGTCGCGCCGGCCCTCGCCATGGCGCGCCCCCATCATTTCGAGGCGCGTCTGCGAGCGATCCTCGATCCGCGCGAAGCGGCCGGTCCCGGTGGCGGGCGCGCCCGCTTCGCGATCGCCGGCCTGGTCGCCGCCGGCGCCGCGGTGATCGTTTTCGAGCCCGGGCGGGCCTGTCTCCCGGTTTCGACGGCGAGCGCCCATCCGGCCGCCGCCGCCTGCTCGCAGCCGCCCTGCGGCCGCACGGCGTACCAGAAGGTCGAGCACGTCTCGACCCGGACCGAGGTGAGCGTCCGGGAGAGCCGGAGCGTCCGGGAGAACCAGGAGAACGTCGACTCCGAGCTGCCGGACCTGCCGGATCTCCCGGAGGGCGGCGCCAGCCTTCCGGCGATCTGGCGAGCGGACGCGCGGTCCGCGCCGCGCGCGGCCTCGGGCTTTACCCTGGCGTCGAACTCGCGCCGTTCCCCACGGGACGGCTCCGACTGGTACGACCGGGCCATGAAGCTTCACCGCAAGGGGCGCTACGACGAAGCGATCGCCGATTTCGAGAAGGCCATCGAAGACGGCTACCGCGAGGATGCCGCGAGCTACAACATCGCCTGCGGCTACGCTCTCCTCGGCAACAAGGACAAGGCCTTCGAGTGGCTGCATCGGGCCATGAACGAGGGCTTCGACGTCGGGTCCTACCTGAAGAGCGACGACGACCTGGAGAGTCTCCACGGCGACGCGCGCTGGGCCGAGCTGAAGACCGCGGCGCGCGAGCAGAAGTCGGGCGAAGAGAAGGCCGAGGAGAGGCGCGTCGCCGCGCGGTACGAGCGCCTGGTGGCGAAGGCGCCGAAGAGCGGAGAACGCTTCTTCGACGTCGGCCGCGAGCTGCTGCGCGCGGATCTCTACGACCTCGCGGCGCAGGCGTTTCAGGCCTCCGCGGATCGCGGTCACCGCGTCGGGACTTCGCTCTACAACGAGGCCTGTGCGCTCTCGCTCGGCGGCAAGAAGGACGCCGCCCTCGACCTGCTCCAGCGCGCGCTCGACGCGGGTTTCGATCAGCCCGACCTCTTCGAAAAAGACGACGACCTCGACAACGTTCGCGGCAGCGCGCGCTTCGCGGCCCTCGAGAAGGAAGCGCACGAACTCACCCTGCCAGGGAACGGGGGCGGGCCCTTCAGCTGGATCTCCCGCTCGAACCGCTCGAAATGGCGGGAGGCAGCCCGGCGGTTCGCGACCTACGCCGAGGCGCACCCGAAGAGCGGCCGCGCCTGGTACAACCTCGGATTCGCCAGCCTCGCCGGCGACCGGGCCGAGGATGCTCCCGCGGCTTTCCAGAAGGCGCTCGACCTCGGATACCGCAAGCCCGAGACGATGTACAACCTCGCTTGCGCGTACGCGCGCCTCGACAAGAAGGACACGGCCTTCGACTGGCTCTTCAAGGCTCTCGACGCCGGTTTCGACGAGACGTGGACGATGCGCTACGACGACGACCTCGACAACCTCCGCGGCGACAGCCGCTACCGGAAGGCGGTCGAGATGCTCCGGACGCGCGACCGGGCAAGCGAGAAGGACGAGAAAGTCTCTAGCCGAGACTGACGCCGGAGCGCAGGCGGACGACGTCGCCGGGTTCATCGAGATCGGTCAGCCGATCCGCCGGCCACCCCACGATTTGCGCCTGCCCCCGGTGGCGGCGCACGACCTCGCGGCCGAG
>DATMNJ010000152.1:0-2923 GCA_035569175.1 Thermoanaerobaculia bacterium
GCGGGGAGGGGCCGCCCTCGTCTTCGGCTCGGCCACACCGTCCATGGAGGCGTACCACGCGGCCCACGTGGGCCGTCTGGCACACCTGCGCCTGCCCGAGCGCATCGCCTCGCGGCCGCTGCCCCGCGTCGACATCGTGGACCTGCGTCGGGAAACGGCCCGCCCCGACGAAAAGGGTGTCCCGCTCTTCTCCAACCCGCTGATCGCTCGCCTGCGGGAAGTGTTCGGCCGGGGGGAGCAGGCGATCCTTCTCCAGCCGAGGCGCGGCTTCGCGCCGTTTCTCCTGTGCCGGGATTGCGGCCACGACTTCCGGTGCAGCCGCTGCAGCGTGTCTCGGACCGTGCACGACCGCGGGCGCACGCTCGTCTGCCACTACTGCGGCGAGCGGACCGCGAGGCCCGCCCGCTGCCCGGATTGCGGGGGCGCCGTCCTCGAAGCGATCGGCGCGGGCACGGAGCGCGTTGGCGATCGGTTCGCCGAGCTCTTTCCGGGCGTCTCGTACGCGATCCTCGACCGCGACACGGCGCGTCGCCGGGGCGGAGCCGGCGCCGTCGTCGACGGGATGTACCGCGGGGAGGTGTCGTGCCTGATCGGGACGCAGATGGTCGCCAAGGGCCACGACTTTCCGGGAGTGACCGCGGTCGGGGTCCTCTCGGCCGACATCATGCTGCACTTCCCGGACTTCCGCTCGAGCGAAAAGACGTTCCAATTGCTCGCCCAGGTGGCGGGCCGCGCGGGGCGCGGCGACGCGGAGGGGACCGTGCACGTCCAGACGTTTCACCCGGCGCACCCGGCGATCCGGCGGGCGGCCGAGCACGACGTCGCGGGATTCGCGGCCGCGGAGCTCGAGTTCCGGCGCGTTTTTTTCTACCCGCCCTTCTGCGAGCTGGCCGCGATTCTCGTATCGGCGCCCGACCGCGAACGGGCGGCCGAGGCGGCCGGCGCCCTCGCACGCGCGATCGGAGCGAGCTCGACCGTCCTGCGTCTGTCGGGTCCCGCTCCGGCTCCGCTCGAACGCCTCCAGGGCCGTTGGCGCTTTCAGATCCTCCTGCGCGCCGCCGACCGGCGCGCCGTCCTCGCCGCCCTCGAGGCTGGAGTGCCGGAGCGCCCGCCGGCGGGGGTTCAGATCGCGGTGGACGTGGATCCGCAGGACCTCATGTAGCGCTAGGACCGGGCGTCCGAAGCGTGCGCGCCCGGCACGCTCGGCGCGCGCGGGGTTGCTCCGGATCTCGCCCGCCCCTCGGCCAGCCGGTACAATCAGCCCGTGAACAGCGACGACGCCAACTTCGAAGAGCCCATCCAGCGCCTGCGGCGGCGGATCGAGGAGCTCTCGGCCCTTCCGGACGACGCCGCGCACCGGCGCGAGATCGAGAGGCTGCGGGAGAAGCTCGAGCGCGTCTCGCGCGAGATCTACGCGAGCCTGACGCCCTGGCAGAAGACGCTGGTGGCGCGCCACCCGGGGCGGCCCTATCCCCTCGACTACGTCGAGGCGCTGATGACGGACTTCGTCGAGCTCCACGGCGATCGCCGATTCGCCGACGATGCCGCGATCGTCGCCGGCATGGCGCGCTTTCGCGGACGGGCCGTGGCCGTCGTCGGACACCAGAAGGGCAGGGACACCAAGGAAAAGATTCGCCGCAACTTCGGCATGCCCCGCCCGGAGGGTTTCCGAAAGGCGCTGCGCGTCATGGAGCTCGCCGAGAAGTTCGGCCGCCCGATCCTCTCCTTCATCGACACGGCCGGTGCCTACCCGGGCATCGACGCCGAGGAGCGCGGGCAGGCGGAGGCCATCGCCGTCAACCTGCGCGAGATGGCGCGTTTTCACGTGCCCATCATCGTGACGGTGACGGGGGAGGGCGGCTCGGGCGGCGCCCTCGCCCTCGGCATCGGCGACCGGGTCCTGATGCTCGAGCACTCGACGTACTCCGTGATCTCCCCGGAGGGCTGCGCGTCGATCCTGTGGAAAGACGCCGCGCGCAAGAAGGACGCGGCCGAGGCCATGAGGATGACCGCGGCGGACCTGCGCGAGCTCGACGTGATCGACGAAATCGTCCCCGAGCCTCCCGGCGGAGCCCACGCGGACCCGGCCGGATCGGCGGCGGCCGTGGGGGAGGCCGTCGACCGTCACCTCACGGAGGTCGCCGACCTGACGGCCGAAGAGCGGCGGGAACGGCGCTATCGCCGCTTCCGCGCCCTCGGCCGCTTCGAGACCGTCGGCCCGTCGTGAGCGCGGCGCCTCCCGCGCCGCCGCCGGCAGCCTCCACGCCCGGACGCGATCTGTCCGAGCCGCCCTCGACCGTCTCTCTCATGGCCTGCGAATGGGAGCTTGCGCCGGCCGACCCGGCGGCCGCCGCGGTGCTGGCGCGCGAGGCCGGAGTCTCCCCGGCGCTGGCGGCACTCCTCCTGCGCCGCGGTATCAGGACGGGGGACCACGCGGGCCGGTTCCTCCGCCCGGACGCGTCCGGCCTCCACGACCCGTCCCTGCTCGCCGGCGCCGAAGCCGCGGCCGACCTGCTCGTGTCCACGGGCAGGCGGGGAGCGCGCGTCGTGGTCTTCGGGGACTACGACGTGGACGGGGTCACGGCCGTCGCCCAACTGCGCGCCGCGCTCTTCCGCATCGGGGCGGACGCGGCGGCGTTCATCCCGCACCGCCTGCGAGACGGCTACGGCCTCAAGCCGGAGACCGTCCGGCGCGTCCTCGCGGAATTGCGGCCGGCGACGATCGTCACCGTGGACTGCGGCATCGGCGCGCGGGAGGGCGTCGCGTGTGCGCGGGAGGCCGGCGTGGACGTCATCGTCACCGACCACCACCTCGTTCCCGACGAGCTGCCGGAGGGGGCGATCGTGGTCAATCCCAGGCAGCCGGGCTGTCCGTATCCGTACAAGGAGCTGGCCGCCTCGGCCGTCGCGATGAAGATCGCGG
>DATMNJ010000153.1:0-3743 GCA_035569175.1 Thermoanaerobaculia bacterium
GAGAGCGCCATCCGGCATCCCGATCTACGACTCGGCGCGCCAACGGCCGCGCTGGATCGAGGAGGCCGCGAACCTCTGGAGATACCGGGGGCTCGTTCACGAGCTCGTCATCCGCGACATCAAGGTGCGCTACAAGCGCTCGGTTCTCGGCATCGTCTGGACCATGCTCGCGCCTCTCCTGAACATGGTTGCGCTGACGCTCGTCTTTTCCGTTCTCTTCAAGCAGGCCATCCAGAACTACCCCGTCTACTTCATGGCGGGCTCGATCTTCTGGGCCTTCTTTGCCCAGACCACCTCGACGGCGGCGCAGCAGACCCTCGCCTCCAACGAGATGGCCAAGCGAATGTTCGTTCCCCGCTCGGTCTTCATCGCCTCGGCCCTCGGGGGCGGTCTCGTCAATCTCGGCCTCTCCCTGGTTCCGCTCCTGATCATCCTCGTGGCGACCGGGTTCCCGCTCCACGCGACCTGGGCCTTCCTGCCCGTGTCGATCTTCATCATCTCTCTCTTCACCGCCGGCGCCTCGCTGATCCTCTTCACGGTCGCGTCGCGGTTTGCCGACATCAAGGAGATGTACCTGGTCGTCGTGCAGACGTGGTTCTTCCTCACGCCGATCGTCTATCACCCGTCGATCGTGCCGCCGAAGTACCGCTTCGCGCTCTGGGCGAATCCGATGTACTACCTGGTCCAGACCTTCCGGACTCCGATCTATGACGGCGCGATTCCGCCGGCCGGGCTCGTTCTCGCGTCGTTCGCGCTCTCCGCGACGGTCCTCGTCACGGGATGGGTTTTCTTCTGCCATCGCCGCGACGACATGGCCTACTGGAGCTGACGCCGAGGATGTCCGCCGTCATCCGCCTCGAGGGAGTCACACTGCGTTACCGCGTGCCGCGCGAACGCATCCGGTCGTTCAAGGAATACGCCATCCGGCGCGTCCAGAGGCGGGTCGTCTACGACGACTTCGAGGCCCTTCACGCGATCGACGTGGCGGTCGAGCCGGGAGAGCGCGTCGGCGTCATCGGCCGAAACGGCGCCGGTAAGAGCACGCTCTTCCGCGTGATCTCGCGCGTTCTGCCTCCGGGTGAGGGCCGCGTTTACGTCGCGGGTCGCATCGCGCCCGTGCTCGAGCTCGGCCTCGGCTTCCACGGCGAGCTGACCGGCCGGGAAAACGTGATGCTGCAGGGAGCCTTGCTGGGTTTCTCGCGGGCCGAGACCCGCAGCCGGCTCGACCGCATCGTCGAATGGGCGGAGCTCCAGGATTTCATCGACGCCCCGATCCGGACCTTTTCGACCGGCATGTCGGCGCGCCTCGCTTTTTCCGTCGCGACCGACGTGGACCCCGACATCCTTCTCGTCGACGAGGCCCTCTCGGTGGGAGACGAGAAGTTCCAGCGCAAGTGCCACGACCGCATGGACGGCCTTCGCGCCCGCGGCAAAACCTTCATGCTCGTCTCGCATTCCTTGAGCCAGATCCGGGACAATTGCGACCGCGTCATCTGGCTGCACCACGGGCGGATCGTCCGCGACGGCGCCGTGGACGAAGTGTCCGACGCGTACCACCAGTGGTCGCTCGGAGAGAGCGACGCCGTGGCGGCGCAGCCGTAGGAGCCAGCGGGAAGAGACACGAGCGGGGGCTCCGCAGCAGGGCCCCTGGAAGATCGCCAACGATTGGCGTTGGCAAGAGGGATTTTTCAGGGAGTCGCGAGCAGGCGGCGGGCCTGCTCGGCGGAGGGGGTCCCGGGTCCGAGAGCGATGGCATGGCGCAGGTAGGACCGCGCGTCGGCCGCGCGCCCGGCCTCGAGAAGGAGCTTGCCGAGGTGGACGAGGGCCAGGGAGTCTCCGAAGCCGAGAGACGCCGCCTTCTCGAACCGGTCCAGCGCCGCGGACACATTTCCCTTCTTTTCTTCGACTTCGCCCGCCACCCACCAGGCGGCCCCGACCTCGGGCATTCGCCGGACGGCCTCTTCGGCGTGGCGCCCCGCCTCCGTCGTCTTGCCCTCGGCAAGCTCCAGCTGCGCGCGGCGGGTCAGAATCGCGGCGCTGCGGGCTCCGGAGGCTTCCCCGCGCTCGAGCAGCGCCGTCTCCTGCTTCGGAGAGCCCGAGCGGGCCGCGATCTCGGCGAGGCCGAGCCAGGCCTGGGCATACCGAGGGTTGAGGGCGAGGGTCGCCTCCCACTCGGCCTTCGCCTCTTCGTCGCGGCGCGCCCGGAAGTGAATTCGCGCCGCATGGGCGTGGAGAAACTCGAGCCGCGGGTTCAGGGCGATCGCATCCTGGAGCGTCGCGAGCGCCGCAGTCTCATTCCCGTCGGCCGCCTCGGCTTCCGCGAGCCGGACGAGAAAAGGGACGTTGCCCGGGTTCCTCCGGACGAGGTCGCGAAGCTGGCGCACGGCCTCACCCGTCATCCCGTCCCTCGTCAGCGCCTTGGCACGCTCGAACTCCTCGAGAAGGGCCACGCCGTCCTTGGGATCCATGCCGCCGCTCTTGTTCGGGCTCGAACCCGAGAGGTAGCCGAGCCGGCGGAGCGATTCGGCCAGCTCCGCCGCGGCTGCCGAAGGGGCGCTGCGCGCGCCGCGCTCGTTCTCGAGGATCGCCTGCTGCAGTCGCCGGGCGTCGTCGCGCCGGGTGTCGAAGAGGTTTCGGGTCTCTCCCGGGTCGGAGGCGAGGTCGTAGAGCTCGGGACGGGGCGCCGCGACCAGGCGGAACTCGCCGTCCGTGGCGGCCTCGAGGCGGCTCCATCCGTATGCGGTCTCGGGAAGGAGGGTCTCGCTGTAGACCGGCGTCTCGGTCTCGCCGTCGGGCCCTCCCAACCCTGGAAGCGGTCGGCCGAAGGGAGCGGCTTCGGCCTCCAGGCCCGCCAGGGCCAGGAGCGTGGCGGGAAGGGCCCGCGTCCCGACCGTCTGGGCGACCGAGCGCCCGGCGGGCAGCCCCGGTCCGGTCAGGATCAGGGGAACCTCGAGGGCCGAGCGGTAGAGGAAGAGACCGTGCTCCCGCTCCCCGTGCTCGCCGAGCATCTCGCCGTGGTCTCCGACGACGGCCACGATCCGCCCCCCGGGAGTCGCCGGGAGGGCGGCCAGCAAGCGTCCGACCTCGCGATCGACGTACGCCACCTCTCCGGCGTAGCGCCGGGCCGCCGACGCGCCCCTCCAGTCTCCAGGAGGCTCGTACGGGGCGTGCGGGTCGTAGTAGTGCACCCAGAGTAACCAGGGCCGGCCGCGAGGCAGGCCCGACGCCCACGCGAGCGCGGCATCGGTGACGGCGGCAGCGTTGCGCTCGGGATAGCCCTGCTCCCCCGTGCGCTCGGCCACCATCGCGTCGTCGTAGAGGGCAAAGCCCCGGTCGAGCCCGAATCGGCGGTCGAGCACGAGCGACGAGACGAACGCCCCCGTTGCGTATCCCTTCGCGGAAAGAACCGAGGCCAGGGTCGGAAGATCCGCCGGCAGCGCCGCGGTGCCGTTGTCCCGCACGCCATGGGCGGGCGGATTCAGGCCGGTCATGAGACTGCAGTGGGCCGGCAGCGTGAGGGGCGCGGGCGTCAGGGCTCGGGTGAACCGCACTCCCATTCGCGAGAGGGCGTCGAGGTTGGGTGTCAGCGGCCGGCCGTCCACCAGGCGGCCGACGTGATCGGCCCGGGTGGTGTCGAGGGTGATCAGGACGACAGATGGGCGTTCCGCCGCATGCGCCGGAAGCGGGAGGACGAGGACCTGGGCGGCCAAGAGGACGAGGCAGGCTCGGCGAGGCATCGCGGG
>DATMNJ010000154.1:0-2365 GCA_035569175.1 Thermoanaerobaculia bacterium
AGTCCGAAGACGCGAACGCCGCCCACACGCGGCCGGCACGATCGCCCGCGATGGACGTCACCTCCGTCTTCGCGGAGTCGTAGATGGTCGCGACGCGGCCGCCCTTCTCGATCCGCAGCAGAAGGCCCGAACCAGAGGTCCCGGCCCAGACGCGCCCCCCGCCGTCCACGTAGAGAGTCCGGACGTGGGCGTCCGTCGTCGCATGCACGCGCTCGCCCTTTCCGGCAGCCCCGACGCGGTGGATCTCGCCCGGCAGCCCCGTTCCGACGTAGAGATTCGGTCCGTCGAAGGCGAGAGCCCAGACGTATTGCGCTTTCGTATCGTAGTAGAGCGAGGCCTTGCCGCCCTGGATCCGAAAGACCTTTCCCCCCGGCGACCCGCCGGCGTACAGCGCGCCGTCCGGCCCCACGGCGAGGGCGGTCACCTCCTGTGCGTCGAGCCGGACCTCCACCGACGTCTTGCCCGTCTCCGTGACGCGCAGGATCGCGCCCGAATCTCCGGTTGCCACGAACAGATCTCCGCCCCGGCCCGGGGCGGCGGCGAAGAGGACGGGCTCCATGACCCCTTCGACTTTCGAGAGCGTCCTGCCGAGCAGCAGGCTTCCGCTCGAGGAGACCGAAACGCCGCGCGCCTCGCCTGCCGAGAAGTCGGCGGCGGTGTCGCAGACCCAGATCTTGACCGCCGCTGCGCCGAGCGTGCCCTGCCCGAGCGCGGCCCCGAGGGCGAGCGCCGCCACTCCCCGAAGGCCCCGCCTCACCAGGTCCTCGGCAGCACTTCGAGGGTCAGGCGGGCCGAGCCCGCGACGGGCACCGGCTCTTCGACCGAGTCGGCCTGGAGGCGGACGTAGCCGAGGTCGGGCGTGCCGTCGCCGGGGCCGCGGTCGTGCAGGATCGCCGCGCGGCTGGGCGGAAGGGCCGCGAGGGCCTCGCCGTTGACGAGGGCGCCGGCCGCGGCGCGGTACGTCATGAGGTTGAGCGTGTTGGCGGGCCGCATGCGCCCGAGGAAGTCGAGAACCTGGTCGAGGGAATGCGGGTCCGGCGGAAACAGCGAGAGGTCGTACGCCGTCGCGGCGTTCCCGTCGCCCACGAAGAGCGTCATCGGGCCCGGCGGCGCGTCGGCGGGAATCTTCGCGGTCAGCACCACGCGACGGGGCCCCCCGCGGAAGTCCTCGAGATCCACCCAGACCGGCACGCTGTCTCCGGGGTGGACGCGCTCCTTCTGGGCCTCGACGTGGATGACGCGCGCGCTCTGGAGCCGATCCGAGTGCGTGATGTCGACCTCGACGCCGCGGATCGCGAGGTCGCGGAACTCGTTGGCCATGAGGAAATTCGTCAGGAGGGCGAGCGAGGCCACGGCGTCGTCCTTGGCTCCGAGGCCGGAGAAGACCGAGTCCCACCGCACCGTGCGGTCGGAGGTCTCGATCGCGGACTTCCAGACGATCGTCCGTTCGCCGGCACGTTTCTCGAGCGTCGTCAGGACGTTGTCGATCGCGACGGCGAGGAGGATCGGGGTCAACATCGAGTTGTGGACGACCTCGAAATGAAAGGTCTGTGTCGGCAGCTCCTCGGACCGCATGCGAATCGTGATCGGCACCATCTGCGGCGCATCTCCGAAGTTGCCGAGGATGCCCGTCGAGCGGTCCTGCGAGACGGACCCGAGCACGGCCCCCGTCGTCGCGAACTTGAAGGAGCGGTACAGCGAGGGCAGCACGGTCAGCACGTCCGCGCTCGCCATCGGCATGGCGACCGGGCCCATCGAGAGGAAGGGATGGCCGAACGCGAGAACGGAGTTGCCCTCCACCCACGTCACGGTCCCGGTGGCCGAGAGCACCATGTCGCCCGACAGCAAGACCGCGGCGACCGCCGAACCCGGCTCGAGACGCGCGGAGGCTCCCGGAACCGTCCCCGGGGCGCCCGCGGCGGCCGGCGCCGAGGCGCCCGAGGGCGTCACCAGCCATCCAGCGGCCTCGGCCACTTCCCCGAAGAGCCGGCCTGGAGCCACCGTGCCGGACAGCGAAACCGGCAGCGGGAGCGGGGACAACGCCGCCGACGCGGGCTCGCCCCGCAGGGGGGCAACCAATGCCGCCATCGGCGCCGAGAACGAGCGCCCGCCGAAGGCCGAGACGAACGCCGCCGCCCGGGTCGCGGCGCCGCCGATCGGCACCGGGGGCGCAGCCGGGCCCTTGCGGATGTCGAGCATGCTCTGGATCGGCGTGATGCCGCAGATCGGGTCGCGAGAGAAGGGCCAGCCGTACGCCAGCGCTCCGATGAGCTTGCCCTCGACGTAGATGGGACTCCCGCTCATGCCCGCGATGATCCCGGTCTTGTCGAGCAGTCCGCCGAGGACACGGGCGAGGATCAGGTCC
>DATMNJ010000155.1:0-5218 GCA_035569175.1 Thermoanaerobaculia bacterium
TCAGGCCCTTGCCCTCGCCCCATAGCAGGTTCTCCTTCGGGACGCGCACGTCGTGGAAGCGGAGAACGCCGTTCTCGATCGCCTTCAGGCCCATGAAGTGGCAGCGCATCACGACCTCGACGCCGGGCCAGGTCTTCTCGACGATGAACGCCGAGATTTTCTTGGTGTCCGGGTGCTTCGCCATGACGACGAAGAGCTCGGCGATCGTTCCATTGGTGCACCAGAGCTTTTCGCCGTCGAGCACGTAGTCGCCCTCCGGCGTGCGGGTCGCCGTGGTCGAGAGGTTGGCGGGGTCCGAGCCGACCTCGGCTTCCGTCAGCGCGAACGCGGAGACGGCGCCGGCCGCGAGGCGAGGCAGGTACTTCTTCTTCTGCTCCTTGGTGCCGAAGAGCTTGAGCGGCTGCGGGACGCCGATCGACTGGTGGGCCGAAAGGAGCGTCACGAGGTTGCCGTCGCGGCTGGTGATGAGCTTCATGGCCTCGCCGTACTCGCGCTGCGTCAGCCCCAGGCCCCCGTACTCGGCCGGGATCTTCATCCCGAAGGCGCCGAGCGCCGCCAGGCCCTTGACGACCGAAGGCGGAATCTTGCCTTCGCGGTCGATCGCATCGGGGTCGACCTGCTCCACGAGGAACCGCTCGAGCTTGTCGAGAAACGCCCGGAATTCGGGGCGTTCCGCCGGCGGCTCCGGAAAGGGGTGGACGAGGTCGAGGCGAAAGTTGCCGAGGAAGATCTGCTTCAGAAAGGAGGGAGCCTTCCACTCGGTTTCGCGGGCCTCCTCGGCCACCTTCCTGGCTTCGTCGGCGCTGACGGGCCCGGCAGTCTCGTTGACCATGGAGCCGCAAACTTTACAACAGATCCAAGCGGGCTCCGGCGGCGTCTATAGTTGGCCGCCGTGACGAACAAGTACCTTTCCTACGACAGCGAACGGGCGCCCAAGGTCCGGGAAATGTTCTCGCGCCTGGCCTGGAGGTACGACCTCGTCAACGACCTCATGAGCTTCGGCCTCCACCGTCGCTGGAAGCGGCAGACGGTCGCGCTGGCGCTCGCGGGTGCGAGGGGGCCGCGGCGCCCCCGGGTCCTCGATCTCTGCTGCGGGAGCGGGGACCTCTGCTTTCTCGCCGAGGACGGCGGGGCCGGTGCGGTCGTCGGAGCCGACTTCACGCTGCCCATGCTGGCGGTCGCGCGGCGGCGGCGGGCCCGGCACGGGCGCCGCAGCGGGTTCGTCCAGGCCGACGCCCTGGCGCTGCCCTTTGCCGACGGAGCGTTCGACGTCCTCACGATCAGCTACGGCCTGCGCAACATCGCCGATATCGACCGGGCGCTCGCCGAGATGCGCCGCGTGCTCGCTCCCGGCGGCCGCGCGGTCGTCCTCGACTTCGGCAAGCCGGACAACGTTCTGGCCGGCACCCTGTACCGCGCCTTTCTCAACACGATGATGCCGGCCGTCGGCTGGCTCTTCCACGGCGACCCGCAGACGTATCTCTACATTCCGGAATCGCTCAAGCGCTTTCCAGCCCAGCGCGGCGTCGAGCGCATGATGCAGGCGGCCGGATTCTCGAACGTCCGATTCGAGAATCGCCTCTTCGGGACGATGGGAATCAACGTCGGCGAAGCCGGCGAGGAGAGGTCGGGATCACCGCGCCTCCTGATATAGACTCCCCCGCTCTTCATGGCACACCAATACATCTATTCGATGGTCAACCTGCGCAAGGTGGTCCCGCCGCAGCGCGAGATCCTCAAGGGGATCTACCTCTCGTTCCTTCCGGGCGCGAAGATCGGCGTCCTCGGCTTGAACGGCTCGGGCAAGTCCACGCTCCTGAAGATCATGGCCGGCGTGGAAAGGGATTTCGCGGGCGAGGCCTTCGCGGCCGAGGGGACGCGGGTCGGGTTCCTGCCTCAGGACCCGCGGCTCGACGAGTTGAAGAACGTCCTCGGCAACGTCGAGGAAGGCGTCGCCAAGACGCGGGCCCTGCTCCGGCGCTTCGAGGAACTCAACGAGAAGCTCGCCGAGGAGCTCTCCGAGTCGGAGAGCGAGAAGGTCATGGCCGAGTACCAGCGCGTGCAGGACGCGATCGAAGCGTCCAACGCCTGGGAGCTCGACCGGCAGCTCGAGATCGCGATGGACGCTTTGCGCCTGCCGCCGCCCGATGCCGACGTGGCGAAAATCTCCGGCGGCGAGAAGCGGCGGGTCGCGCTCTGCAAGATCCTTCTCGAAAAGCCCGACCTGCTCCTGCTCGACGAGCCCACGAATCACCTCGACGCGGAGTCCGTGGCCTGGCTCGAGCGCACGCTGGCGGAGTACCCGGGGACCGTCGTCGCCGTCACGCACGACCGCTACTTCCTCGACAACGTGGCCGGCTGGATCCTGGAGCTCGACCGCGGCGCGGGCATCCCGTGGAAAGGCAACTATTCGAGCTGGCTCGAGCAGAAGGAACAGCGCCTCGAGCTCGAGGAAAAGGCCGAGACGGCCAAGCGCCGCACGCTGCAGCGCGAGCTCGAGTGGATCAAGATGTCGCCCCGGGCCCGGCACGCGAAGAGCCGGGCGCGCATCGACCGGTACGAGGCGCTCGTCGCCGACGCCGGACCCGAGCTGCGCGGCGAGACGCAGGAGCTCTTCATCCCCGCGGGACCGCGCCTGGGCGACGTCGTCGTCCGCGCCGAGCACGTGCGCAAGGCCTTCGGCGACCGGCTCCTGATGGAAGACCTCTCCTTCGATCTGCCCCGCGGCGGCATCGTCGGCGTCATCGGCGCCAACGGCGCCGGCAAGACGACCCTCTTCAAGATGATCGTGGGCCAGGAGAGCCCGGACGCGGGCAAGCTCGTCGTCGGCGACACGGTGGTGCCCTCGTACGTGGACCAGAACCGCGATCGCCCGGACCCCTCCAAGACCGTGCACGACGAGATCTCGGGCGGCCTGGACAAGATGCTCCTCGGCAAGCGTGAAATTCCGTCGCGCGCGTACGTCGCGATGTACAACTTCAAGGGGCCCGACCAGCAGAAGCGCATCGGCGACCTCTCCGGCGGAGAAATGAACCGCCTCCACCTCGCCCGGACGCTCAAGAAGTGCGGCAACGTGCTCCTGCTCGACGAGCCGACCAATGACCTCGACGTGGACACGCTGCGCGCGCTCGAACAGGCGCTGCTCGACTTCGGCGGGTGCGCGGTCGTCATCAGCCACGACCGCTGGTTCCTCGACCGCGTCGCGACCCACATTCTCGCCTTCGAGGGCGACAGCCAGACGGTGTGGTTCGAGGGCAACTACCAGGAGTACGAGGCGGACCGGAAGCGGCGCCTCGGCCTCGAGGCCGATCAGCCGCACCGCATCAAGTACAAGCGCTTAGCCACGGGCTGAGGCGCCCGGACTCGCCCCGCCCACGGCCGCCGGATTTCTTTCTAGTTTGCGCGGCTCAGGAGACTAACGGCGCCCGACCAGCGCGACTCCGACTCCCACCACGGCGAGAATCCCGAGCGCGTGGATGAGGCGGAAGCGGCGGCGGCGCGGGCGGACGCGGCCCATCCAATCGTCGGCGAGCGACGATCCCTTCTCGGTCAGGGTCTCGAGCAGCTCCGCGCCGTGCTTGCGCAGATCGTCGTACAGGTCGGAACCGCGGTCAGAAAGCTCGTCCTTGAGGTCGTCGAGCTCGGGCCGGCTCTTCTTGAATCCCTTGGCCAGGCTCTCTTTCGCCTCGGCGTAAAAGCGATCCGTGTCGAATTTTCCGCCGCGGCGCAGGCTCTCGATGGCGATCGGCAGCGCGATCTTCGTGACCAGCGGAACGACGAGCGGACCGAGGGCCTGGGCGGTGGTGCGGGAGAGGCTCTTGCGGGACATGTTTTTCCTCCGGGAGGACAGTCTAGCAGGCCGCCGAGAACGAGGACGCGCACGGCGCCGCTCGGGCCCGCGTTGCCGGAGTAAGATCGGCATTCCATGGCAGCCCCGGAGCCGGATCCCCCACCCGTCCTTCCCTGGCGCGGCGAGACCGCGCATCACCGCACCGGCTGGCCCGAGGGGTACTGGCGCACCGTCGTGTGGCGCGGCCTTCGACTGCGATGCCCGGTCTGCGGCAAGGGCAGGCTCTTCCAGACGTATTTCCGCATGTACGCCAACTGCTCGACCTGCGGCGTCGGGTTCGCGCGCGAAAGCGGGCAGTGGGTGGGCTCGCTCGACATCAACACGTTTGCCGTGGCGTTTGGCCTCATGATCGCGTCCGCCTTCGCGCCGAACTGGCCGCTTCCCATCACGCTCGCCGTCTGGGGCGCCGCAGCCGTCGTCGTGCCGCTCATCACCTTCCGATTCGCCCGGGGCCTCTGGACCGCGGTCGTCCATCTTTCCGGCGGCGTCTACTGATGGAATTTGCGGACGTGGCCTCGCGGTTATTGGCGGTCCGGAACGGATCGTGAAGAAAAGGAAGACCACCCGGATGGCCCACGAAAAGACGACGCCGGAGTCGAAGGACTCCGAGCGCAGAAACTCCAGCGACCGCCGCGCCGATGACCGCCGGGCCCACGCCCGATTTTCGCCGAGCAAGACGTCCCGCAACGACCGCCGCCAGGCCGAGCGCCGCGGCCCGGGCGACTAAGCGGGAGGCAACGCCTCGTACGCGGCGGTCAATCGCGCCGCGATGTCGGGGGCCGAGCGCCCCTCGATCTCCTGCCTCTGGAGAAGGAAGACGAGCTTTCCGCCAGCGAGGATCGCGACCTGCGGCGAGCTCGGCGGGTTGCCGCCGAAGTAACCGCGCGCCTTTGCGGTCGCCTCCATGTCCTGGCCGGCAAACACGGTGGCGAGTCGGCGCGGGGCCTTTGCGTGCGACAGCGACATCAGGATCCCCGGCCGCGCGATGCCGGCGGCGCAGCCGCAGATCGAATTCACGACGAGAAGGAGCGGTTCGGCCGCCGCGGCCACGGCGGTGTCGACTTCGTCGGCCGTTCGTAATTCCTCGAAACCCGCCCGGGTCAACTCTTCGCGCATCGGGGCGGTCATGCGGGGGTCATAGGGCATGGAGGCCTCCGAGCCCACCTTAACAGCAACCCCGGGAAACCCGGTATCCTACGCGCTTGCCCGAAGATCCATGCCGCTGACACGACGCCGCTGGATGACTGCGGCCACGGCCGCGGCCGCCGGCGCGGCGCTGCCCGCCGGACGCGTTGCCGCGGCTCCCGCGGCGCCGCCCGCACTGCCCCCGGCCCTGCCGCCCGAGGCGTTTCGCGAGCGCCAGGCGAG
>DATMNJ010000156.1:0-4557 GCA_035569175.1 Thermoanaerobaculia bacterium
AAGCCGTCACCGGAACGATCGAGAACGGCAAGTCGGCCGACCTCGTCGTGTTGTCTGCAGACCCGACGAAGGACATCGCCAACCTGCGGAAGATCCGCTTCGTGATGCGGGCGGGTGTGCTTCGCCCGCTCGAGGCGCTTCGGGCCTCGAGCACCAGGGCTCCCTGACCGGGAACGACCCCGATCCGTTGGCCCTAGGGCCCGTACAGCTGCAGCGCGAAGGTCTTGACCAGGAAGACCGCCATCTGGCCGCGCGTGTTGGGGAGTTGCCCCCTCCGCATCATCGACTAGCCAAGGGCGTCGAGCAGAGCGGCGGCGTCCATGAGATCCGGCGTGGTGAACCCTTCCGAATACGAATCGTAGGCGCTCTCCAGGACCGCTCGGGCTTCGGCGCGGCGATCCTGCACCTGCCAGAGGCGGGCAAGGCTCGTGGCGGCCTTGAGCTCCCAGCCCTTGCTTGCCTGGCTTCTTGCCGTCTCGATCGCGAGGCGGAAGCAGTCCTCGGCCTCGCGGACCTGCTCCGGCGCCTCCGCGCGCAAGAGCTCGCCCTTGAGCCGGTAGAGCTCGGCCTCCTGGCACCTCTCGTCGGTCTCTCCACCGACCGCCAAGCCCTCGTCCAGCGCTCTTCGCGCTTGCTCGAACTGGCGGGTCCGGGTGAGGGCTTCGCCCAGCGTGCTGAGCTGGAACGGAACGGTCAATCGGGCGCCGCCCGCACGGAAGGCGTCGTGACCCTCCCGAAGGAACGGGAGCCCTGCCGCGGGTTCCCCTTCGAGCAGCATGCCGGCGCCCTTGAAGAACGTGCCGGTCGCATGCCAGAGGGCGAATCCTTGTTCCAGAGCGATTTCGATCTCTTCCTCGGCGGCCGCCCGCACCTCGGATCCGAAGCGACAGTTCTGGTACAGCCAGCACGTGTGGTGCAGAGCGTAGGCCAGGCTGTAGGGGTGGCCGATCTCGCGCGCCAGGCGGCGCATCTCGAGGTTGACTTCCCGGGATTGATCCGGGAAGCCGAGGTGCCAGAGGGTCACGGCCAGATTGGAGCGATGGGTGACTCCGGCATTGTGGCTCGTGCGGGCCGCCCAGAGGCGGGTTCTCTCGCGGTCGTCGTATTCGGCCAGGGCCGTTGCAAAGCAGTCCCGGGCGCCGGCGAAGTCGGCGCGGTACAGCCTGGTCTCGCCCGACATGAACAGGGCCTCCATGAGCATGCCCGGGTCCTTGAGGCGAGCCGCGAACTCCATTCCTTCCGCGGCCAGATCCACACACAACCGGAGGTCGCCGCGTACCGTGTGCCACTCCCAGATTCCCAGCATGAGGGCGAACAACGGCTCCGGTGGGCCGGCGCGCTCGCCCAACTCGCGCGCCCGGCGGAACACCGGGCCGACCTCGGGTGCGGCATAGCCGCGCGAAGCAATGAAAGCGGTGCCGAGCGGACTCAGAAGCGCCAGCTCCTCGACGTCCCGCTCCGGGGATTCCGGCAGGGTCGCGAGAAGCTCCAGGCCACGACTCAGGTGACCGATCGCTTCGACCTCCGCCGATCGTTCCCGCGACCGTAAGCCCGCCTTGAGCCAGTAGCGGATCGCCCTTTCGGTCAGGCCGGCCTCCGTCAAGTGGTGCGCGATCAGCTCGGGGGGCGTCTCGACGGCCTGGATGTCCCCCGCCTCCAGAGCTTCGGCGATCCTCCGGTGGTACTCCTGCCTCTTCTCCTTGACCAGCGAGTTGTACAGCGCCTCTTCCAGGAGGGCGTGCTTGAAGACGTATCGACAGCGGGGAGCGCGACCCTTTGGATACAGGATGTCGGCCTGGACCAGCTTGCCCAGCTCGTCCTGGAGAAAGGACTCGTCCACCGCGGCCACGGCATGCAGCAGCTCGTAGCTGAACTCGCGGCCGAGGGCGGCCGCGATCTGGGCGATTTCCCGGTCGCCCTCCATGCGGTCCAGTCTCGCCATGATCAGGTCCTGAAGCGTGGAGGGAATCTCGCGCGGCAACGCGGCCGGGAGCGACGCCCCGCCTCCCGGGGCGGAATCGAAGGTCCCCGACTCCTGCAACGTCCGGGTGTACTCTTCGACGAAGAGCGGCACTCCCCCCGTTCGGCCGTAGACCTGTTCGGCCAATCTCTCCGGGACGACGCTTCCCGTCTTCTTGCCCATCAGGTCCGCGACCTGTCGCTGCGTCAGGGACGTCAGGGCGAGGGCGGTCTGGTGGGCGGCGGTCGGCCACGGCGGCTGGAACTCGGGCCGAAACGTCGCCACCGTCAGGATCCTCTCGTGGAGGCCCTCCGCGAAGAACTGATGGAGAAACTCCAGCGTGGACGCGTCCGCCCAGTGAAGATCCTCGACGACGAAGAGAACGGGACGCCGGCCCGAGTACGCCCGCAGCCACTCGACGAGAGCCCGAAAGGTCTCTTCCCTTTCCCGGACCGGAGGAAGACCGAGAGGAGGAAAGCGTTCATCCGGGGACAGTGACAGGAGCGATGCGAACAGCGGGACGAGATCGTTCCCGGCCAGGTCGTAGTCTCTCAGGTGCCTGACGAGACGCTCGAATCGGCGGGATGGCGCCTCGTCGAGGGCGATGCCCAGAAAGCGCTCGAAGAACTCGGTTGCCGGATAGAGACCCGTATTCTGGAGGCGTCGCGAGCAGCGCCATTCGACGATCGGCGGATCGCTGCTGGCCTGCGCAGAAAGCGAGATCGACGGATCGCTCGAAGAGCCCGTGTCGGCTCGCTCTCGAACGAGCTGCTTCATCGTGTGCACGAGCCTCGACTTGCCCAGGCCCGCCTCGCCGATGAGCAGGACGATCTGCCCGGCCCCTTCCTGCGCCCTCTCCCATCGGTCCTTGAGCAGCGTGATCTCGAGGTCGCGCCCGGTCAGCGGCGTCAGCCCGGCGGCCCCCCCTGCCTCGATCGGGCTGCGGACCGCGCCGACACCCTGGACCTGGAAGATCTCGATCGGATTTGCCAGGCCCCGAATCCTGCGCTCGCCCAGGCTGGCGCAGTCGAATCGACTCCGGATCAATCGATGCGTTGCACCGCTGCAGATGATCTGTCCGGCAGCGGCGGCCTCCTTGAGCCGTACGGCAACGTTTCGCGCCTCGCCCGCCAGTGACACGCCGCCCGGCCCGCCCCCGACGACCGCCGGCCCCGTGTGCACGCCGACCCACGGCCCCAGGTCCAGCCCGTCCGTGCCGCGCAGCCGCCCGGCGAACGACTCCATCTCCGCGAGGATCGCCACGGCCGTGTGCGCGGCACGCCGGGCCCCATCCTCATACGCGACCGGGTACCCGAAGCAGAGCAAGAGCCCATGTTCGTCGCACCCAACCACGGTCCCGTCGAACCGGCGCGCGGCCCGGTCGCAGGCTTCGCGGAAGCCCCGGAGGACGCGTGCCTGATCCTCGGCGTCGAGGCGCTCGAGATAGGCCTCGGACTCGAACACCTCGCAGCCGCAGACGAGAACCGTGACTTGCCGGCGCTCGGCCTCGGGAGCGCCGCGCCGGGAGGATGGCGTCGGGGTCAGTCCTTTCGCGGAAGCGGACGACGCGAGAGTCCCGGTCTTCGGCACCGCGGAAAGACCGGCGCCATCGGCCACGATGGACGGCGCCTGTTCCAGCGCGACGACGACCTCCTGCGCGCTCTGGAAACGCTCCTGGGGCACCTTCTCGATGCAACGCCGCACGATGCGGTCGAGATCCGGCGAGATGTTCCGCCCCGACGCCGAGAGCTCGGCCGGCACCTCGTTCAGGATCGCGGCCATGGTGTCCGCGGGCGTCTCCTTCTTGAACGCTCGCCGGCCCGACAGAAGCTCGTAAAGGATCGTCCCGAAGGCGAAGATGTCCGAGCGGTGGTCGACGCTGTAGCCCCTCACCTGCTCGGGCGACATGTAGCCCGCGGTTCCCATGACCGTGCCGGGCTCCGTGAGGTCCGACATGGGAATCGCAGCCGAGTCCTCGCCGAATACTCCGGAGCGCTTCGCCAGGCCGAAGTCGAGGATCTTGATGTGGCCGTCCGCCAGGACGAACACGTTGTCGGGCTTCAGGTCCCGATGGACGACGCCCTTCTTGTGGGCCGCGGCCATGGCCCTGGCGATCTGGACCGCATAGCTCAGGGCTTGCGCCGGAGGAACCGGCGCCGCCGTGAGCCGTGCGCGCAGCGTCTCCCCCTCCAGGAGCTCCGTGACGGCGTAAGCAATGCCGCCATCCGTTCCGAAGTCGAAGATCGAAAGAATGTTGGGGTGCGAGAGCGCCGCAACGGCCAGCGCCTCCCGCTCGAAGCGAGCCAGATACTCCCGGTCCTTGGCGATCGATGGAGGAAGCACCTTGATGGCAACGTCGCGGCGCAGCTTTGCGTCCCACGCCCGGTACACCTCTCCCATACCGCCCACGCCGATCTGGGAATGGATCCGGTACGGTCCGACGCGCTTGCCTGCGGCGAGTACCATGAGAGAGTCGGCTCGACTCTATCAAGTCGGCCTCGAGAGACCTCCCCGCGCAGGCCCGCGTCGCACGGCGCCCGGACGCGCAAGGCGAAACAGTTGGAGCGGGCAACCGGGATCGAACCCGCGACATCCAG
>DATMNJ010000157.1:0-11567 GCA_035569175.1 Thermoanaerobaculia bacterium
CCACGAGCACGAATACGAACACTCCGACGTTCACGCGGACCTTCACCAGCACCGCGACGTCGACGAATACGCCGACGCGGACGAACACGCCGACGAACACCCCGACCTTCACGTTCACCAACACGCCGACGCGCACACCGACGCTCGTCCCAACGCTTCCCGGCGGTTCCGCGCCGGCCGCGAGCATTCTGCCGGTGATCGCCAACTGGCTCGCTCCCGCCGTGCGCGGCATCTTCGCCATGGCGCCGCCTCCGCCTCCAGATGGCCCGTGCCCCGGTATCCCGGCCAGCTACACCGGAGGAGGCAAGGTTCTTTGCGGTCCGTGTCTGTGGCAGAGCATCGTTCCGCCTCCGTTCCAGGACTTCAACAAGCCCAAGCTCTGCGCCTACTACGACGTCAACGGAAACGGGCAGTTCGACCCGGGGATCGACTACGCCCCGATGGGCGAGCCGAATTACGTGATCAACCCGGCCAACGGCGTCAATCCCCTTCCCTCTGCGCCGTTCACGCGCGGATTCGACGACCCGCAGGCGGACCCGGACCCGACACTTCTCCTGACCTCCAATCGAGGCATCCTGGTCAAGTACAGCCGCGCGGACCTGTACGACCTTCCGCCCCTGTACCTGCCGAACGATTCCTCCAACGGCAATCCTCCGTGGGGTTCGTGCCCGACGGCGATCGCGAGCTGCCCGGCGGCGCCCGACAACGACGCGGACGGAGCGGCCGATTCGGGAACCATCCCCGATCGCCACAACCAGGGAATGTATTCGTCGAGCTACAACAACAACCCGGCGAAGGGCTTCGAGCCCAACCGCCCGGTCCAGCAGTATCCGAACGACGCGCTCGCCGGGCCGTCGTGCCCTCTGCGGGCCCTCGGGACCTGTGATCCTTACGCCCAGGACTGCGGCGGTTTCGCCCACTTCAACGCGTTCACGACGGTCGAGGGCACGTCCTTCCAGGGCGCCGCGCCGAACCTGCTCCTGAACCCGCCGAGCGGCCCGAACCCGCACGTCTACCCGTCGGATCCTCCGGCCGCCCCCGAATCCTGGCCGGTCGTGCCGTTCAAACGCGACTGGATCAGCACCGACTACCCCGGGGGCGCCTCGCCGGATTCGTCGATCAAGCGGCTGCTCCGGTTCACGTCGTCGATCGTCAGCTATAACTCGGCGGCCCCGGGGCCCGATACGGCCTACACCCTCGAGGAAGATGCCAAGGAGATCGTCGTCACGTCGATCGGCACGCCCGTGGCCGGCGTCCTTCGGGATGCGTACAACTACTTCGTCAACGGCGTCTTCCCGCCGGCGTCGAACTATCCCTGGACCGGCTCCGGGTCGCCTCCGGCCCCGGATCCGTCGATCGACTGCCGCAAGTACATCGTCGTGTACATCACCGACGGCAAGGACGAGTGCGGCGCCGACAACGCGATCTGCACCGGCGGGACGATTAGCGGGAACGGCCCGGCCGGGGACATGGGTCAGGTCCTCCTTCCGGAGAGCGCTCCCGGCCGACGCGCCGCCGCGGCCCTGCTCGACCCGGACGTCAAGACCAAGGGAATCCCGGTCTTCGTCGTCGCCATGACGACCGACGTCACGTTCCAGGCGACCCTGCAGTGCATCGCGGACCTGAGCGGCGGCCAATACTTCCAGGCCACGGACAGGTCCACCCTCGCCTCGCAGCTTCAGTTCATCCTGGACTTCAAGAGGTCCGCGAACTTCTTCGCTTCGCCGTCCGTCCCGGCGTTTGCCGGTGGCGTCGGCGACACGGCCCAGATCGGCGCCGTCGTGCCGAGTCATCTCAATCCCAATGGAGACCTGTCTGCCTGGTCGATCTGGAGCGGCTCGCTCAAGAGCTTCCAGCTCGATACGAACGGCCAGATTCCGGTCGTGACGGCCGCCGCGCCGACGCCGCCGCCGACCGATACGCCCGGAGGACCGACGGCCACCCCCGTGGTCGGTACGCCCACCCCCACTCCGAGCGCTCCGACGGGACAGTTCGCCGATGAGACGGATCCGGACGATGCGAATCCGCTGTTGCGCAAGCCCGTCTGGAACGCCGGGCGCGTGCTCGGCTTTACGGATCCGAAGGCGGACCTGACGGCGGGCGCGGCTCCGACGGCGGCGAATCCCTCCGGTCGAGCTCCCGCGATCTCGGTCTGGCCCGGCCGCAAGATGATCTTCGCGGACGGAGTCTCCGGCGTGCCGCTCACGCGCGCGGACTTCATGCCGAACTCCGGCACGTGCACGGGCGCAGGGACGCCTGGATCGTGCTTCGACGACCTCATGAATTACATGGGCCTGCTGCCGACCTCCAGCACGGCCAACCAGACCCGGGCCGTACTGACCGTGCAGTTCCTGCGGGGAGGCATCTCCGCGTTCGGAAGTCGGGACGAGGTGCTCAACGATCCCAGCGTGAGGCCGTCCTCGATCGGGCCCATCGGGCCAAACACCGGCCAGGAACAGAAGTACTCGTACTTCTACCAGGACGACGCACCCGCGCCCGGCGCTCCTCCGCAGGTTCGAACCGATGACGACGGAAATCCGCCGGCCGGGTACTCGCACAAGCTCGGAGACATCTTCCACTCCGAGCCCACGCTGGTCGAGCCGCCGAGATACTTCCAGTATCTCTCCGCGAACCTGACACCGCGAACGAGCTCGTCCACGAGTGGAGAGCCCTATCTCAATTTCGCCAGCCGCAACGCCAAACGGCGCAAGGTGCTCTTCGTCGGCGCGAACGACGGATTCATGCACGCCTTCGATTCGGGCGTCTACGGACGCGACACGACGAATTTCCCGGCGGCGTTCGACCTGGGGACCGGCCGTGAGATCTTCGCCTACTCGCCGAAGCTGGTGATGACGAACAAGTTCCCGAACCTGCTGAATTTCCAGCCGTCGCCCCAGTACTTCGTGGACGGGTCCGCGACCGCGGCCGACGTGTTCATCGATCCTTCCTTCGGTGCCAGCCCGACGGCCACCGATCGGGCGTGGCGCACCGTGCTCGTCGGCGGGTTGCGCCAGGGCGGCAATGGCTACTTTGCCCTCGACATCACGCAGCCCGACGACATCGACCTTTCGACCGTCTCCCCCACGTTCGGTGAGATCGTCGGAAACAAGGACGCTTCTCCGATGTGTCTCGACGGTGCCGGAACCAGCTGCGTGGCCGGGGCGTCGCCGAATCGAAAGTATCCGGAAGTCATGTGGGAGATGACGGATGCCGGCGCCGCTTGCTCGGATTCGTGCGCAACGGTGCCGGCGCCGATCGGGGAGACCTGGTCGCGACCGGTGGTCGGCCGGATCAAGGTTCACGATCCGTTGAGCCCGACCGCCGACAGCTCCGGCTTCGACGATCGGTACGTGGCGATCGTCGGCGGCGGCTTCGACCCGAATTTCACGGCCGGCGACAGCGTGGCGACCAGGCTGCCCCGGGGCCGCGCCCTCTACATGATCGACGTCGAGACCGGCAAGATCCTCTACAAGGTGACCGAGGGTGTGGACGCCGGAGGCGCGAAGGTCAACTTCGCCCCGATGCCTGCACCGCCCGCGGTGGCCGACTTCAACGACGACGGATATCTCGATGTCGTGTACATCGGCGACGTGAACGGAAACATGTGGCGCATCAACCTCACGCCCGACGGTGTGAGCGTCGGCGAGATCATGGCCGACGGGCAGGCCCATGGCTATCAGCCCTTCCTCCTCTTCGACGGGTGTGAAGCGACGGCGGGCGTCTGCACGCAGCACCAGCCGATCTTCTACGAGCCCGGCATCGTGTTCCTGGGCGGCGGCGGCGCCTCGCCGGGGCTGGGCATCGCCTGGGGCACCGGCAATCGCGCCGAGCTCGCCAAGGCCAACGTCGACACCGCCGGATTCTTCTACGTCAACGATGGCGGTTCCACGGCGACGACGTTCCTGCGGGCCGACCTGCACGACCTGACGCCGCCTGCCGGCGGACCCTGCACGCTGCCGTACACGGGCAGCTGTGCGAACGCGGTCAACGGCTTCCGGCTGGATTTCAGTTCCTTGAACGAGAAGACCACCTCGACGGTGTTCTCGACGCAGGGCTATCTGTCCTTGATCACGTTCACGCCGGACTCGGTGTCCCCGTGCGCGACCAACGGCAGTTCGTTCCGCTACCGGTTCTTCTACCTCACGGGTCAGGGTGCCTATTCGGGCACCGGTTACGGCGCGTATCAGCAGTCGCTCGGCACGGGCGTCGCGACCGCGACCCAATCGACCTCGCCTCTCGGGGATATAATCGACACCGTCCTGTTCTCGGGCGGCGGGTTGCGCCAGGACGATACGCCGGGAAGCGCCCGTACGATCGAGCAGAACTGGAAGGAACAGCAATGAAGACGTACCGCGGGGCTTTCATCGCTGCGCTCCTCTTGAGCCTGGCGGCGCTGGGCCTCGCGGCGGACGTCGTCGTTCTCAAGGGTGGCTCCGTCATCGAGCTCGCCAAACCGTGGGTTCGCCGGGGGAGTGTGGCCTACCTGACTCGGACGGACGGAACCCTCCTCTCCGTGCCCGTGGGTGAGATCGACCGCGATGCCACCGCGGCCGAGTCGTCCAAGCGGGCGGCGGCGGCGGCCGCACCGTCCAAGAGCGCGCCTGCGGCATCGACCCCGGCCGATGTCGCCCGCGTGACCAAGGAAGGGCCTCGGGCGAAGGTTCGCATCACGGACGCGGACGTTTCTCATCCCCTCGAAGATGTCTCGCCTGCGGCCTCCGAGGACAAGAAGGACCAGCGGACCGGTGGCCCTCGCGTCGAGATCGCCGACTACACACAGGCGAAAAACGGCGCGACGCTCGTCGTGCAGGGGAAGCTGCGCAACGTCGGCCAGGCGACGGCGGAGAGCCTTCGAATGTCGGTCACGGCGATCGACGAGAAAGGGCAATCGATCGACGGCACGAACGTCAGCCTGTCGAAGGGTTCCCTCGAGGCGGGCCAAACGGTCGACTTCACGGGCACCATGACCGTTGGCGACAAGACCGTCGCATCTTTGCGTTTCGCGCCGCTGTGGACGGCTCCGCCTCCTCCGCCGGCCCCGACTCCTCGTCCAGGCACTGCCGCGGCGGCCAGTGCCGCGGCGGCCTCCAGGCCTCCGGCACCGCAACCGACGCCGTACGGCCTCGGAAGCGTCTATGCGGCGCCGGTCGCCAACGCCCCGTCAGAGGCTCCGGCCGACGGGAAGACGGGTTACATCCCCAACGCCTCGCATCCCGACAACCAACCGAAGCCTCCGAGCCGCTAGCCGGGTCAAAGGGCGGCCGCGAGCTGCCTGGTCCCTTCCGTAATCGTCCTCGAGCGGCTACCCTCTCTAGCTCATGGCTCGCATCCTGATCGTCGAGGACAAGGACTCTCTCCGCGCGATGCTCGAGGAGATGCTGAAGGCCGAGGGTCACGACGTCACGGGCATCGCTACCGGGTCGCAAGCCGTCGAGCGTCTCAAGGGCGGTGGCGAGCGCGTGGATCTGGTCCTGACCGACTGGAGGCTTCCCGGCGCCGATGGCCTGGCGGTCCTGGATGCCGCGATCGCGTTTGATCCGACCCTCCCGGTGCTCGTGATGACCGCTTACGGATCGATCGAGACCGCGGTGGAGGCCATGAAGCACGGCGCCGGTGACTTCATCACCAAACCGGTCGACCCGGACCTGCTGCGCCTCTTGATCTCCCGGGCGATCGAACGGCGTGCCCGTTCCCGCGAATCGCTGCTCTTTGCCGATGCGCAGAGTCGCTCCATGCCGCCGATCATCGGAGAATCGGCCGCGATTCGAACGGTGCGAGCCGAAGCGGAGCGGGTGGCGGCCACGGATGCCACGGTCTTGCTGGAAGGGGAGAGTGGAACGGGCAAGGAGCTGTTCGCCCACGCGATTCACGTGCTTTCGGGACGCCGCGGCGGCGCTTTCGTGGCGATCAACTGCGCCGCGATCCCGGAGGCGCTCCTCGAGAGCGAGCTGTTCGGGCACGAACGGGGAGCCTTCACCGGCGCCACGGCGCGACGGCTCGGAAAGTTCGAGCTCGGGGACGGGGGAACGGTCTTTCTCGACGAGATCGGCGAGCTGACGCCCGCGACGCAGGGCAAGCTCCTGCGCGTGCTTCAGGAGCGGTCGTTTCATCGGGTGGGGGGCACGATTCCCATTCAGGTCGACGTCCGGATCCTCGCGGCCTCGAACCGGCCGCTCGACAAGCTGGTCGCCCAGGGCCTCTTCCGCGAGGACCTCTTCTACCGCGTGCGCGTCTTCCCGATCCGGATCCCGGCGCTGCGCGAGCGGCCCGAGGACATCGACCCCCTGCTGGACTGGTACCTCGAGCATTTGCCCCCGGAGCTCGGGAGTCGGGCGGTGCGGCTCTCGGCGCCCGCCCGTGAGCTGCTCCGCGCCTACGAATGGCCGGGGAATGTCCGGGAGCTGCGCAACTGCCTCGAGCGAGCGATCATCCTGAGTGACGACGGCCTGATCTCGGAGAAACACTTGCGCCTCGGCCCCGCCCCGATCCCGAGCGAGACGGCGCGGGAGGAGACGCTCGATCAGGCTCGTGAGCGGGCAGCCCTGACGGCGGAGCGAGCCTGGCTTCGCCGGGCGCTCGAGAAAGCGGGAGGAGATCGCACCGCCGCAGCAATGGCCGCAGGACTCTCCCCGCGGCGCCTCGAAGCGAAGCTCCGCGAGCACGGCCTCGACGAGGCCTGAAGGGACCTCAGGCCGGAAGCGTCGGCACGAGGTGCACGCCGGCACCGGGCGTCGGTACGCTGCGAGTCGGCACGGGAGTCATCAGCGGCGTAATGCCCCGGATCACTCGCCCGCGGGGGGTGGGCGCGACCCGACTCTCCTTCGCCCGGCAAGCCGGCGCCTGAGCCAGGACGAGGGCGAGGAGCAGGGTCAACGGCCAGACGACGCGCGCGACTTTTCGAAGCACGGCGAAATTATCGCATGCGAGCGGGTCATCCCGTTGCCGCGAGGTCCGAGAGCGCCGTCGCGACGATCGGATCCTCCTCGGGCTGGATCGAGCGCAGGTCGAGCAGGACGCGGCCTGCCTCGACGCGCGCCACTACGGGCGGCCTCCCGCCGCGCAGCCGCGCGGCCAGGGCGTCGGCGGACAGATCGGCGTGGGACAGCGCGAGCGCCCGCGAGGGGAAGAGCTTCTCCGGGCTCGTGCCTCCGCCAAAGGCCGCGCGCGACGGCGTCACTCCGCACGTGAGGCCCCCGGCCGCGCAGCCGGACAGCCGCGCTCCCCTGGCGTCGAGCTCCTCGAGAGGCGAGCCCGCGGCGCGGTAGACCGGAAACTCCTTCCACGCGCCGGTCTTCCAGCCGGCAAGCGTCGCGGCCAAAGCGGCGAGGGTCAGCTTGTCGGGTCGCATGGCGCGTGCGACGGGGTGGGCGGCGGCCCGGGCGACGAGGTCCTCCCGCCCGACGATCAGTCCGGCCTGCGGACCCGAAAAGAGCTTGTCGCCGGAGAAAGTGACGAGGTCCGCGCCCGCGGCCAGACACTGGGCGACGGTCGGCTCGTCCGGGACGCCGAACGCATCGAGTGGCACGACGGCGCCCGTTCCCTGGTCGTGCAGCCAGGGCACGCCGGCCTCGCGGGCGAGCAGGGCGAGCTCGTGCGGCGCCGGGCGCCGCGTGTAGCCGCGGATCTCGTAATTGGAGGGATGAACCGAGAGGAGCAAGGCCACGTCCGGAGAGAACGCGCGCCGGTAGTCGTCGGCGGTCGTGCGGTTGGTCGTGCCGACCTCGCAGAGGCGCGCCCCGGAGGCTTCGAGGATCTCGGGAATCTTGAAGGACCCTCCGATCGCGACGAGCTCGCCGCGCGAGACGAGGACGCCACGGCCGCGCGCGAGGGCGGCCAGAGCGAGCAGAACCGCCGCGGCGTTGTTGTTGACCGCCAGCGCGTCGCCGCAGGCGAAAAGATCGCGCGTGAGGGCGCGGACGTGGTCCTGACGCTTGCCCCGGACGCCTCGCGCAGGGTCGTACTCGACGGTCGCATAGCCCCCGGCGACCTCGAGAAGGGCGGCCCGCGCCGCGGCGGGAAGAGGCGCCCGGCCGAGATTCGTGTGGAGCAGCACCCCGGTCGCGTTGACGGCCCGCACGAGGGTCGGCGCGAAGCGCCGGCCGAGCGCTTCCCGGGCCGCGCCCCACAGGGCCTCCGGGAGCGTCCCACCGGCGGACATTCCCCGGCGCAGCTCTTCCTTGACGGCCTCCCTGCCGTACAGGGCCAGGCACTCGGCGGCGCCGTCGGCCTTCAGGAGCGCATCCATCGAGGGCGGATGGACGGGGCCGCAGGAGGACGAGGTCCGGGACGTCATGCTTCCTTTACTATAGGGGAGCGTGAGGATCCCGGTAAGACCCGACCCGGCAACGCGCCCATGAGCGCGGCAGGCTTCGACCGCGAGCTGCGCGTGGTCGAGGAGGCCCTGCGACGCTTGAACGCGGAGTACGACGGGTTCCTCTACGGGTCGACGTCGAAGCCCCCGATCGCGACTCGCCGCCACGTCGAGGAGATGTTCCGCAGGCTGGGCGCCTCCGAAGACATGTCTGCCGCCGAGCGCTACCGGTTTTCGGCGCTCCAGGGGCGCTTTACGACGCTGACGGAGCGTTGGGACCGGCTCCAGGGGGAGAAGGAGGCCGGCCGGCGCCCGGGCCTCTACGGGCACTTCGGAGAGACCGGCTCGGACGCGCGGGCGGCCGGCCGCCCGGCGCCGCCCAACGCCGCGGCCCCCGCCTCCGTACAAGAGGAGCGACGCGGTCCGCACGCCGGCGGCTCCGAGGTGGACCTTTTCGACCGCTACGTGGCGGCCAAGAAAGCGCGGGGAGAAGACGTGAGCGGATACCGCCTGGAGGGATTCGTCGAGGGCCTCGAGCGCGAGCGGCGCAAGGTGCGCGAGCGTCTGGGCGAAGGGGAGATCGTGTTCGACGTGGCCGAGCGCGACGGGCGCGTGCGGCTGGTCGCCAGGAAAAAATCACGGGGTGGCGAATGAGAAAGACAGGCTGCGTCCTCGCTCTCGCGCTGTGCGCGGCATGGGCGCCCGACCGGGCCTGGGGCGGCACCGACAAGAAGCCGACCCCGGAGCCCTTCTACCGGAAATACCTGGTGGCGGGCAATCCGCTCGACGACAAGATCGCCGATCAGGAACAGCGCGTCGCCGCGTCTCCCAATGACGCGAACCTGAGAAACGACTTCGGCAATCTCCTCGCCGAGCGCAAGTTCCCCGCGCAGGCCGCCGAGCAGTACGAAATCGCCTTGAAACTCGACCCGAAGAACTTCATCTCCGCGTACAACCTGGGCCTGCTGCGTGAAACTGAGGGCAAGGTCTCCGCCGCCATCTCCGCCTACCAGCGCTCGATCAAGCGCAAGCCCGGATTCCCGCAGTCCCACTTCCGGCTGGGGCGGCTCTACGAACACCAGAACTCCGCCAGCTCGGCCGTCGAGGAATACGCGGCCGCGATGTGGATCGATCCCGCGATGCGCGACCCGAAGCGCAATCCGCTCGTCATCGACTCGCAGCTGATCTACCTCGCGTCGCTGTCCAACTACAAACGCGACGTGGCCGTGGCCGCGATGACCGACAGCAAGGTCTATTTCGACAACGACCGCTTTCGCAAGCTGCCGACCAATCGTCCGATCTCCGCCAAAGAGGCCGACGCCGACGAAGACTCGGACGCGACGCCTGCACCGCGCGACGTCGGGTCGCCCGGATCGACCGGAGCGGCCGGCACGTCGGAACCGGCGCGCCGCGGCGCGCGAACGCCGCCGCCTTCGGCGCAGCGTCCGCCCACGGGCCTGCGGCGCACTCCCGTCCCGGCCCGAACCCAGGCGGGGCCGCCCGGGGCCCCCGGGGCGCCGGCCGCGACGACTCCGGCCGCCCCGGTGGCGCCTGCGCCCGGGGAGGTCACCGAGCCGGTACCGCCTCCGGATACGCCGGCCGAGCCCGCACCGGAACCCGCGCCCGGACCGCCCCCGGACGTCGAGCCCTCGTAAGCCCTACTCGAAGCTGGCGCGCTCCACGAGCAGGGTGGGCGAGCCCGCGGGGTAGGGGGACGGGAAGAACTGGGTGTCCGTCGAGACGCCCGTGATGCGCCGCAGCAGCTCCGAGAGGCGGCCCGTCGCACGCGTGCCCGCCACGGGGCCGCCGGCCCGCCCGGCGACGATGGACACGCCGGTGAACTCGACCTCGTAGCGGTCGGCCCCGACGTCCACGCGCACCGGGGCCGTGAGCGCCGATGCGAAGAGCCCCTTGTTGACCGATGCGAGCAGCGCGGCCGGCGTGGCGGGGCTCGCCGTCTCGAAGAAGAGGCGCCTCGGTCCGGCGCGCGGGGGCAGGCGGAAGGACGGCCGTACGCCGTGGCCGGTGGACCGGCCGCCGGTGCGCCTGGCTGCGCCGAGATCGCAGAGCCGCCCGACCAGCTGCCCCTCCGCGACGAGCGGCGTGCGCAGCGTCGGCACGCCCTCGCCGTCGAAGGCCGCGTCGCGGGTGGCGTCGTCGACGACCGAGAGCAGGCGCGCCGCGGCCTGCCCGCGCAGGATCCACCGCGGCGGCCGGTCGGTCAGGAAGAGCGGAGCGAGAGCCGCCGCGAGCGCGGCGCCGACGGCCGGGTCCAGCAGCCACTGTCCGCTCGAGAAGGGCGCCGGGCGGTCCGAGAGGGGCAGCGTCGCCGCGTCGGCCAGGCGGCGGGCGAGCGCCTCGATCTCCGGGGCGCCGTCCCAGCGGAAGGGGAGTCGGGCCTCGCGCCGTCGGTTTCCGCGCCGCGCGACGCAGAGCGCGACGCCGTCGAGTGTGCGGTGCTCCTGGGCGAGGTCGAGGTGCGAGGCGTTCACGATGCGTTCCTCGGCGCGGCCACGGCGCAGGGTCAGCGCTCCGAGTGCCGCATCGCCCCGCGACGCGGCCGCGACGGCCCGCGCGAGGTCGTCGAAGACGTCGGGCGGCGAAGGGACGGCGCTATCGGCCGGCGCCTGCGCGGCGCCCGTCGGCCAGTCCAGGGCCGGGGACTCGGACACCTCGATCCGTCCGGCGGCGTCGAGGGCCATGGCGAGCTCGCCCGGGCTCGTGGCCGCGGCAAAGCGGGGAGCGCCGGACTGCCACCAGCGTGCCGCCCACCCTTCTTCCCGCCGCCAGGACGCGCGGCGCAGCCCGGGCGAGGACTCCGTCTCGCGCGACTCGGCCGTCTTGCGATAGAGCTCCCACTGTCCCGGCGCCCTGCGTGCGAGCTCGCGGGCGAGGTCCTCGGCGTTCACGGGTCGGGCCTGACCATGAGCCGACGCAGGAGCACTTCGGGCGCGGCGCCCCCGACCGGCACGACCTGGCCGCCGCGCGCGCACCACCCGAAGGCCCGGCAGACCCGAACGTCGCGGCCGAGGACGGGCTCGATGGCGCCGAGGGCCGGCAGCAGCTCGCCGGCGAGGACGCCGCCGGTCAACTCGTCGGCGAGGCGCCCGCGGCGCACGCGGCGCGCGCGTGGAAAGCGCAGCCGGAAACTGCCGCTCGCGATCTCGACCGAGCCGCCGGCGAGCTCCTCGATCCAGAGGCCGTTGGCGAGCCGACGCAGCATCTCTTCGGTGTCGGCGGACCCGGGCGCGACGAG
>DATMNJ010000158.1:0-5564 GCA_035569175.1 Thermoanaerobaculia bacterium
CATGATCTTTCGCCCGCTCGGCATGCAGGACACGCGCTACGGCAGCGACACGCCGATCGTCCCGCGGCGTGTCGCGGGCTACGTGAAGCCGCCCGGCGGCGCCGTCGTCAACGCGCCGTTCCTGTCCATGACCCAGCCGTACGCCGCGGGCGCGCTCGTCTCGACCGTGGACGACCTCGGACGCTGGCAGGCCGCGCTCGACTCCGGAAAAGTGCTGTCCGCGGAGAGCCGCCGGAAGATGTGGACGCCCGTTCGGCTGGCCGGAGGCGTCGAAACGCGCTACGGCTTCGGCTGGGTGATCTGGAACTACCAGGGACATGCCGTCGTCGAACACGGGGGCGGCATCAACGGCTTCGTGACGGCGAACATGCGCCTGCCGGACGACCACCTCTACGTCGCGGTGCTGTCCAACTGCGGGGGCTGCGCCGACGTCCGCGCGCTCGCGCTCAACGCGGCCTCGGTCCTGATCGGGAAGCCGTCCGACGACCGCACCGTCGTGCCGGTTCCGGCCGCGACCCTCGACCGCTATGCGGGAACCTACCGGGACGGCGACGGCGACGACTGGGTCGTGACGCGCAAGGGCGACCATCTGCTTCTCACGGCCGGCCCGCGCAGCTGGGACGCCTGGCCTTCCTCCGATTCGGAATTCTTCCTGCGCGAGGCCGTCCGGACCCTCCACTTCGTCACGGACGCGAGGGGCACGGTGACGGGCATGGCAATCGACGAGAGCGTCGGGCCGATCGAGACCGCCGGGAAGGTCGACTAACCGCGCGTCGCCTCGCGAGTCAGATCCGCCATTTCGGAGACGCTCCGGCAGAGAAAGGGATCCCTCGCGCTCGCGTCAGCGCAGAGTCACTCGAGGCCGGATTTCGGGAAGCTCGGCGGCGAGCTTTCTCTCGAGCTCCTCGAGCGTCGCCTCGACCGGCTTCCTCCACGTCGGATCGAGCAGCGACACCGTCAGCCTCCGGCCCACGAGGGCGGTCGGCTCGATTTTCCGGGAGAGGGGCTCCCCCACGATGCGGCACCACCGCGCTTGGAGCCAGGCCAGGGCATTGTCTCCCCGGGCCATCCGTCGCAGGAGCCCGGACGCAGCCGCATCCAGCTGCGAGAACGAGCTCTTCTTCATCGGCGCCCGCCCTCCGGGGGCGCCGCCCGGAGCGGCTTCTCGCCCGTGAGGACGCGCCGCACGTCCTCGACGACCATCCGCGCCATCTCGCGGCGCGTCTCGACCGTCGCGCTTCCGGCATGGGGCATCAGCACCACGCGGTGGTCGTCGAGCAGCGCCGGGGTGATGGCCGGCTCGTTCTCGTAGACGTCGAGGGCCGCGCCCGCGATCGCGCCCGTCTCGAGCGCGCGCACGAGGGCCACTTCGTCGATGACCGGACCCCGCGACGTGTTGATGAGGAAGCTGCCCGGCTTCATCCGGGCGAAGGTCTCGGTCTTGAAGAGGCGCCAGGTCTCGTAGGTCAGCGGCACGTGGAGCGAGACGATATCCGAACGCCGCAACAGCTCGTCGAAGGAAACGCGCGGCGGATCGTCCGGGTCGCCTTCGTGGCGGGGACTGCGCCCGGTCGCGATCACGCTCATCCCGAAGGCCCTCGCCCGGCGCGCCACCGCCTTGCCGATGCGTCCGGGCCCGACGATGCCGAAGACCTTCCCCTTCAGGTCGCGGCCGAGCAGCAGGTCGGGCGCCCATCCCGCGAACCCCCCCGTCCGCACGAGGCGGTCGCCCTCCACGACCCGGCGGGCGAGCGCGAGAACGAGGGCGAGGGTGAGGTCGGCCGTGGCGTCGGTCAGCACGTTCGGCGTGTGGGTCACGAAGATGCCGCGGGCGGCGGCGGCGGCGCGGTCGATCTGGTTGACGCCGACCGAGTAGCTCGCCACGATCTTCAATCGATCGCCCGCCTGGATGACTTCCGCCGTGACCGGATCGTCCACGAGGCAGATGAGGGCGTCCACGCCCGGGACTTCGGCGGCAAGCTCCTTCTCGCTCGGAGAGTGTCCGAGGACGCGGACCTCGAAGTCCGGCTTCAGGGTCTCGAACGGCTCCGGCAGCTCGCGCGTCGCGAGCACGACGCTGTCCGTCACCGGCGTCCCCGCTGCAGCAGCCACCCCGCGAAGAAGACCGCGGCGCCGATCCCGAGCAGGCCCAGCTCGCGACGCGAGTTCTGGCCGAGCACTCCCACGAAGAAGGCGGCGCCCGAGATCACGAGTCCCAGAAACTGAGCGGTCCGTCCGAGCGCGTACATCCGGTCAGCGCTCCAACGCGGCGGCGACGCGCAGGACGCGGTCGCCCTGCTCGATGCGGAGCACGACGTCGAAGCCCGACACGACCCTTCCGAAGACGGGGTAGGCGCCGTCCAGGTGGGGCTCGGCCGCCTGCGTCACGAACCACTGGCTGCCTCCCGTATCCGGACCCGCGAGCGCCATCCCGACGGTGCCGGCCGCGTACGGCAGGCCCGAGTCCTCGTCGCGGATCTCGTAGCCCGGGCCCCCGTTCCCGGTGCCGGTCGGATCGCCGTCCTGGACCACGAAGTTCGGCACGACCCGATGGATCGGAGCGCCGTCGAAGTACTCCTTGCCCGCGAGGGCGAGACAGTTCATCACCGTCAGCGGCGCAATGGCGCCCGCCAGGCGCACCGTGAAGGCGCCGCGCGACGTCTCCACCCTGAGCACCCACGGCCGGCGCGCCTCCTCGAGGAGGACCGCGTAGTCTGCGACCGTCTTGCCCGTCGTGTATTGGCGCCACGGGAACTGGGCCGGGTCCGCGTGGAAGGCGCCCACGAGCGCGCGCCGGGCCAGGCGCGAGACCAGAGTCGCCGGATGACGATACGCCGCTTCGACGACGGCCCGCGCCTCTGCACTGTCGGGGCTCTTCTCGGCGGCGCCGATCGCGGAAATGGGGACGTCCGGTTCGCGGTCGCCGTAAGACTTGAGGACCATCTCCTGAAAGACGGTCCACGCGGCCGGGTCCTCGGCGAGGGAGAGGGCATCCAGCGCCGCGGCGCGCACGCCCGCGTCCGGATCCGCCCGCATCCGGTCCACCAGAGCGCGGTTGGCGCGAACCTCGCCGGCGGTCTTGAGTCCTTCGAGCACCTTCAACCGGACGACGACGGCGGGGTCCTCCGAAAGCCGCTCCCGGCGGGGCGTCGCATCCGCCTCGGGCAGCGACGACAGGGCCTCGGCCGCCGCCGCCCGCAGAAACGGGTCGGAGGAGGCAACGGCGCCGTCAACGAGGTCCGACGACTTGGCCCCAAGCCCTCCCATCAGGGCCTGCAGGGCGACCTGCTGCCGCCGCTCGGACCCGGCCGTCGCGAGAGTCCAGAGACGGCGGAAGGCGTCGCGGTCCTCGACGAGCCAGCGCAGGAGGCCGACGGCCGGTACGGCGAGATTCGAATTGGAGTCCCTCGCGAAGGAGAGGATCTTCGCGGCCCGCTCGGGCGGCAGCGTCGCCCCGGCATTCTTCTCCAGGATGGCGGCCAGGGCGAGCATCGCGTTGATGCGCACGGGAGTTGCGCCCGTCTCGAGCACGGCCCCGAGCGGTTCGAGCGAATCGGGGTTGCCGAGCAGGCCGAGCGCGCGGGCGCACAGTGCGGCGGTCTGCGCGTCGGGGTCCGACAGGCCGGCCGTGAGGATGCCGAGAGACGACACCTGGGGACGCCTGGCGAGGACGTAGAGCGCGGCGGTCCGCACGCCCGGGACGGTGTCGCTCGAAAACGGCGCGGCGGCGGCCGCCGCGGCCGGATCGGCGAACCGCCACAGGCCGCGCAGCAGCGCCGCCCGCCGTTCCGGCAAGGTCGCCCGGCCGACCGCCGCCGCGAGCGCCTGCTCGCCGTTCCCGGATCCGAGCACCCCGAGCGCCCAGGCCGCGCGCGCCGCGACGGCGGGATCGGCGTCCTCGAGCAGGGGCACGAGCGGGGCGGCGAGCCTCTCGTCTCCGAGGATTCCCGACGCCAACGCGGCCTCTTCCCGCACCGCCGCCGAGGAGTCGCCGAGAAGGGCGCGCAGCGGCTCGATCGCCTGCGCGTCCCCAATCCGGCCGAGCGCGAGCGCGCCTCGGGCTCGAACCGCGACGTCGCGGGACGTTGCGGCCGCGTGCAGGATCGGCGCGTCGAAGGCGCGGCGGTCCTCGGCGAAGACGAGGGCGGGCTCCGCCTCCGACAGCGACGCGTAGGCAGGGATGGGAGTCGGAGTCGGCGTCGGAACGGGTGTCGGCGTGAGCGCGGACGGGGGCGTGGGCGTCGGCAACGCGGGGTCGTAGGCTCGGTGGGTGCACGACAGCGCGCCCGCAACGAGAACGACCGCCCCGAGGGCGCGAACCCCACGCCTCATCCGCTCCGCCTTTCCACCGAGATCGAGGGCCGGATTATAGACGCGCGTCCGGCGTCGAGCGGGCCTAGGCGCCGACGAGCAGCCGGTCTCCCAGGATGTGGGGCAGGCCCGCCTTGAAGATCTTGTCGCGGGCCTTTTCGGTCGGATATGGCACGCGGTCGAAGTGCACCACGCCTTCGTCGGCGTCGTAGATCGCATAGGCCGCCGCGGCGTTGCGGTCGCGCGGCTGCCCGATCGAGCCGGGGTTGATCAGGTACCGGAGCCCCTTCTTCAGCTTGTACTTCATCCGGTCGGCCTCGATGAGCTCGACCAGGATGCCGTGCGGCTCGAGCGTGAAGACGCACGGGATGTGGCTGTGGCCGAAGAAACACACCGCCCCGTCCGTTTCCCGGAAGTTCAGGTACGCGTCGTAGTCCGTGAAGATGTAGGCGTCCTCGTCGCGGGGCGAGCCATGGCAGATGGCGAAGGCGCCGTCGACGTCGACGGGCCCGAGCGGCAGCGCCTCCAGAAACTTGCGGTTGCGCGGGGTGAGCTTGTCCGTCGTCCATCGGGCCGCCTTGAGGGCGACGGGGTTGAAGAGGTCTCCCGATTCGACGCCGCAGACGACCTTGTCGTGGTTTCCGCGAATCATCCGCTTGGGCTTCTTGATGTCTCGGATGCGATCGATGACCTGATTGGGATTGGCGCCGTAACCCACGAAGTCGCCGAGCACGACGACGCGGTCGAAGCGCTTGCGCCGGACGCGCGAAAGCACCGCCCCGAGGGCGTCGTCGTTCGAGTGGATGTCGGAGAGGATCAGGTAGCGCATGCGGGACGCGGGATCTCCTTCACAACGGAAACGTCTCGAAATCGTCGAGGGCCGTGAGCACGCGGTCCGCGGCCTGCTCGACCGCCTCGGCGCCGCCGAGGCGAACGGTCACGGGGGCCATTCTATAGAAGGGAGCCCGGGCCGCGAAGAGGGCGCCGAGCTGCTCCTCATCGACGAAGAGCGGCCGGTCGAGCTTGCCCTTGAGCCGGGCCCGCACGGTCTCCAGCCCGACGTCGAGAAAGACCGCCGTCCCCAGGCTCGCGATGGCGCGGCGATTGACCTCCTGAGCGTAGGCGCCTCCGCCCGAGGCGACGACCGCCGCGGGCAACGCCCCGGTGGCGGCGAGCAGCTCCGTCTCCAGCGTTCGAAACGCCGCCTCGCCCGACGTCTCGAAGAGCGCGCGGATCGTCTTTCCGCTCCGGCG
>DATMNJ010000159.1:0-2651 GCA_035569175.1 Thermoanaerobaculia bacterium
CGACGGCTCGCTCGATCTCGCCCGCGACGTCGTCGAGGGCGGCTTTACGCTCGAGGACGGCGTCCTGCGCACGACCGCCGCCCCGGGCCTCGGCGTCGCCCCCGCCTAGGGGAGGTTGAACGCTTTCGACAGGAAGGCCGCCATCTGGCCGCGCAACACGGAGTTGCCCGGACAATAGAGCAGGGGCGAGGCCTGGCAGCCGCCGGTCACGCTTTCGGCATAGAGCCGTTCGATCCAGTTCGCGAACTGGCTCGGACACGGCACGTCGCCGAAGATCCCGGCGCAGAGGGGCGGCGCGTAAGCGGAGCCGTGCTCCGTCTTGAGCAGGAAGACCGCCATCTGCTGCCGCGTGACCGGGTTTCCCGGGCAGTAGTTGCCCGCGCCGCAGCCGCCCGTGATCCCCTCGTTGAACAGCTCCTCGATCCAATCCGAAAAACCCGTTCCCGGGGTGCAGGGCACGTCGAAGAAAAGGCCGGTGCAGACTGGGGGCACGTAGCCCGAGCCGTGCTCGGCCTTCAGGAGGAAGACGGCCATTTGCGCGCGCGTGACCGCGCTGTTGCGGCAGTAGTTGCCCCCGCCGCACCCCGCGGTGATGCGGTTGGAGAGCAGTTTGCGCACGAAGTCGTGAAAGATGTCGCCGGTCGGAACGTCGAGGAAGTCGGAGAACCAGCCGTTGTTCAGAACGATGGCCGTCGTGTCCGGGAGGACGACTCTGACGGTCACGATCGTGCCCGGATTGTTCGCCGGCGTCGTGGCATCTACGTGGTCGGGATCCGGAACCGAGACGCCCGTCGCGGCGGGCGTACCGAAGTTGACCGTAGCGCCCGCGACGAAGCCCGTGCCGGCGATCGTGACCGGTGTGGCGCCGGACGCCGGACCGGAGCTCGGAGTGATGCTCTCGATCGTCTGCGTCAGGTCGATCGTGTAGATGGTGCCGTCGGAATTGAGACCGCCGCCTACGGCCGTGGTTCCGTACAACTTGCCGTCGCTCGCCTCCAGAAGCTCGCCGAGAGGAGCCTGGCCGAGACCAACGTCCGCAGCCGACGCAAGAAGCGTGAAGTTCCCCAGCATGTCGATCCGATAGACCGTCCCCGAACTGGCGGTCCCTCCGCCGGTGGTCACACCGTAGAGGAGGTTGTCGCTTGCCTGAATCAGCCCGCTCTCGGGAACCGCTCCGTCGGACCCGTTGAAGACATGGACCGTCGAAAAGGTCCCGTCCGCAGTGAGCTGGAAGATCGTTCCGGTTGGATTGAAATCCGGGTTGTACAGAACCTGAGTCGTGCCGTAAAAGTTGCCGTTGCTGGCGAGCACGAGCGGAGCGACAGGGAACGCTCCGTCGAAGCCGTTGAAGCTGTGAAGCACCTCGGGCGTGTCGTTTCCGGGGATGACCCGGTAGATTCCGCCCACGAAGCCGGTCGGAGCATACGACCCGCTGGCGGTGCCGTAGAGGTTGCCGTCCGCGCCTTGGACGACGTGACCGTAGGGCGTGGTGATGTTCCCGAACGCGTAGAACCCCGCGCTTCTGGTGGCGGTCAGGGCCGTACTGACGCTGTCGAGCGTTCCGGAATCGTTGGTGGGGGTGAACTGGCCGCAGATCGACATCGGCAGATACAAGTGGCCATCATTCGCCTTGAAGAAGCTCGCCACTGGGCCGGCTCCGGCCGTGTTGCTGCACACGAGCGACTGCACCGAGTAGGTCGCGCCGGTCGCGTCGACCTGAAAGATTGTCCCCGCATCGTCGGAACCCCCGATGGAGGTCGCCCCGTAGAAGAGGCCGTCGGTATTGAGAAACAGGCCGGCCTTGGGAGACTGCCCGTCCGTCGGCGGGCCCGCGAAGGAATGAATCGTCGAGACGTTGCCGGCGGCATCCATCTTGAATACCGAACCGAAACCGACGCCGCCTCCGAGGCTCGTGCCATAGAAGAAGCCATCCGGCGCCTGGATCAGCGTGTTGGGGCCCACATCGACTGACGTGCAAACGTGGATGACCTTGAAACCCTGCGCCGAGGCCTCTTCCGCGGCACCCAGCCCGGCCAGGAACACGAGGACGCCCGCCGCGAAGGCCGCCTGGGATGTCTTCCGGAACTCCTTGGAATTCATGGGCTTTTCTCCTCTTCACCCTGCTCCCGCAGAGCGGCGATAAGATCTGGCGGGAGCAGAGCAGAGCGCCGTCGGCCATGTCCTGAGAACCCCTGAAAGGCTGACTGAAAAAGTCTGAAATCGCCGTGGCCCTGGAAAAATCGCTCTCGTACAGCTTCGGGCCGTTCCGGCTCGAGCCGCCGGCGCGCCGGCTCACGCGCGACGGCGAATCGGTTGCTCTGACCGCGCGCGCCTTCGACACGCTCGTCGTTCTCGTCGAAAACCAGGGCCGCGTCGTGACCAAGGAGGAGCTCATCCGCTCCGTCTGGAACGATGCCTTCGTCGAAGAGAACAACCTCAACCAGGCGATCTCGGCCGTGCGCCGCGCGCTGCACGACGACGGAAACGGGAACCGCTTCATCGAGACCGTGCCGCGCAGGGGCTACACGTTCGTGGTCCCGGTCCTGGAAGAGCTGGCCCCTCACCTGCCGATGCCGGCGACGCCGCAGACGAGACTCGTGCCCGCGCCGGCGCCGCCACCCGCTGCGCCGCGCCGCGGAATGGACGGCCGG
>DATMNJ010000160.1:0-11588 GCA_035569175.1 Thermoanaerobaculia bacterium
CGCCGGGTCGTCGCGCCGGCACTTCGGCATCGCTCCGGGCCGCTACGTCGTCATGGCGGTCGAGGACACCGGCGTCGGCATCGACGCGGAGACCCAGAAGCGCATCTTCGAGCCCTTCTTCACGACGAAGGAGACGCCGCGCGGCACGGGCCTCGGCCTCGCGACCGTGTACGGCATCGTGAGCCAGAGCGGCGGCGAAATCTTCGTCGCGAGCGCCCCCGGCCGGGGCGCCGTCTTCGCGATCTACCTGCCCCGCGTCGAAGAGCCGGCGGAGGTCGCGACGTCGGCGCCTGCCGGAGCGCCCCACCGCGGATCCGAGACCATCCTGCTCGTCGAGGACGAGGACGCCGTTCGCGGGCTCACGCGCCGCTGCCTCGAGGCCAGCGGCTACACCGTCCTCCAGGCCTCCAACGCCGAAGAGGCCCTCGCCCTCGCCGCCGGGTTCGACGGGCGGCTCGATCTGCTCCTGACCGACGTGATCATGCCGGGCGCCTCGGGCCCCGAGCTGTCCCGGCGGCTGCTCGAGCGTCGCCCGGGCACGCGCGTCCTCTACGTCTCGGGATACCCCGACGCCGCGATGGCATCGCATGTGGCCCTCGACGGTGGCGCCTCGTTCCTCCCGAAGCCGTTCACGCCGGAGATCCTCGCGCGCAAGGTGCGCGAAATCCTCGACGCGCGGGAGCCCGCCCCGATCGACGGGTAGAAAGCGGAGCGCGGTCTCCGGACGCCGGGGCTCGGGCCGCTTCCTACTCGGGCCGCTTCCTAGTAGAAGTCCGAGCAGCTCATGTAGTAGCCGCACTCGCGGTTGGGGCAGAGGAGTTTGCACTTCTGCTCCGCGAGCGGCGAGCCGCAATTCGGGCACGTCCGGGAGGGCTCGCGGTCCGCGGGCTTCGGGGTTGCCGGCTCGCGGTCCGTGGGCAAGACGACGATCCGCGGCTCGGCCACGGACCGATTGTGCGCTACTTCGACGGCGCCGGAGTGGGCGTCGGCGCGTCGAGCTTGAGCACCATTCCGGCGGGCGTGCGCAGGGCCTCTATCGGGGTCGTATCGGGCGTGGGCGAGGCGGGGGCCGGCGCCGCCTTCTCGGCCGCGTGGTGCCCTTCCGGTGCCTTCGACCCGCACCCGGCCTCGACGAGGAGGACGGAGGCGGCGGCGAACACGAGGGCCGCGGATGTCTGCATTCGTCTCAAACTCGACCTCCCGAATCGCGGCGGATTCTACCGGCAAAACGACAAATATTGTCGGCGGAAGATGTCCCTGGTGCCGGGAGTTGGCGGAGCTGCGCGGATCGGTCTCGCGATTTCCAAGGAAATACACGGTTTCCCGCGTTCCGACGGCTGGTACGGCCCTTGAAGAGGGAAGACGGCAAGAAGGGTGTCGGCATGGGAGTTCCGGCACTGACGGAAGAGGGGGGAATCGGCCGGTTCCCCCCTTGTTTTTTGGCCCACGCGGCCCCGCAGGGGCTCACGCTTCCATGAACCGTTCGATGGGCCGGAGGTTCCTCCGATCGCCCGCCAGCAGCATCCAGAGCGAGTCCCCGCGGTCCTCCTCGTCCACGACCCGGAACGCCGCGCGCGCGGCGGCGATCGCCCGGGCGCTCGCGTAGGGGATGCGCACGCGGAACTGCTCGGACTCCGGAGCCAGGCGCCGCGCGATCTCCGCCTCGAGCCGATCCACGCCGGCCCCGGTCAGAGCCGACACCGCGAGGCCCGAGCCGGCGAAGCGGCCCAGAGCGTCGGCCTTGTTGCGGACCGCCAGGATCCGTTCCTTCGGAACGCCGAGCTCGTCGAACGTCTCGGTCGCCACGCGCTCCTCCTCGTCCACGCGCGGCGAGGACGCGTCGAGGACGTGCAGCACGAGATCCGCCTCGCGGATCTCTGACAGCGTGGACCGGAAGGACGCGACCAGGGACGTCGGCAGCTTGCGGACGAAGCCGACCGTGTCCACGAAGATGACGTTGGAGAGCTTTGCCGACGCGGCCCGGGCGGCGCGCGCATCAAGGGTCGCGAAGAGACGGTCGGCGGCGAAGGCCGCATCCCGCGTCAAGCGATTGAAGAGCGTCGTCTTGCCCGCGTTCGTATATCCCGCGATCGCCACCTGGGCATGCCGTCGGCGGCCGCGCCGGCGGACGAGACGGGCGACCTCGATCTTCGAGAGGTCCCGCCGCAGCCGCGCGATGCGGTCGCGAATCTTGCGCCGGTCGAGCTCGAGCTTCTGCTCGCCGGCGCCGCGCCCCCCGATGCCGCCGCCGACACCCGAAAGGTGCCCGTAGGCTCCCGCCAGGCGCGGCAGGAGGTACTGGAGCTGGGCGAGCTCCACCTGCGTGCGCGCCTCGCGCGAGCGGGCGTGCAGGGCGAAGACGTCGAGGATCAGCCCGGGCCGGTCGAGCACGCGGACGTTCTCGCCCCACGCCTTCTCGAGGTTGCGCACCTGCCCGGGGGACAGCTCGTCGTCGAAGACGATCAGGCGCGCGCGCTCGGCGAGGATCGCCCCGCCGATCTGCTCCACCGCGCCCTTGCCGATGTACGTCTTCGGGTCGGGAGCGATGCGCTCCTTGACGAAGCGGGCGATCACGTCGCCCCCCGCGGTGTCGACGAGCCGCTCGAGCTCGTCGAGGTGGTCCTCCGCGACGGCGCGGGGCACGCCCTTGGGCGAGACGCCGACGATCAGGACGCGCTCGCGCACGGGAGCTCTGGCCACGCCCGGATTGTAACGGGGCGGGGGGTAGTATGGGCCCGAGAATGCGCGCCCTTCCCCGCTCCGCAGCACTGCTCGGCGAGCGGCTCGAATCGCTCTACCGCCTCTACGGACCGGAGACGACCGCGACCGATCCGATCGTCTTCCCGCGGCGATACGCGGCGCCGGAGGACCGCGAGGTCACCGGCTGGATCGCGTCGGCGTTCGCCTACGGGCAGGTGCGGACGATCCAGGACAACGTCGGCCGGATCCTCGACGCGCTCGGCCCCCGCCCCGCCGCGGCACTGGAGTCGATCGCCGACTTCCCCGCGTTCGCGCGCGAACGGCTCGCGGGCTTCCGGCACCGCTTTCACGGGGCCCGCGACGCGGCCGCCCTGCTTTACGCGATCGCGCGCGCCCGCAGTGAGGCGGGCTCCGTCCGGGCCTTCTTCGAGCGCGAGGCGCGGGCCGAGGACCCGGACGTCGGAGGGATGCTCTCCCGCGCCGTCGCACGACTGCTCGCCTTCGACTATCGGCCGGTTCTCGGGACGCGGAGCCTGGCCGCCCGCTCGCCCGTGCGCTTCTTTTTCCCCGATCCGGCCGACGGGTCGGCGTGCAAGCGCTGGAACCTGTACCTGCGCTGGATGGTTCGCGAAGACGCGGTGGATTTCGGCCTGTGGCCGGGCATCCCGACCGACCGGCTGGTCATCCCGACCGACACGCACGTTCACCGGATCGCGCAGCGCCTGCGGCTGACCCGCCGCAGGACCGCCGACTGGAGGGCCGCCCGGCAGATCACGGCCTCCCTGGCGCGGTTCGACGCCCGCGATCCGGTGCGCTTCGACTACGCGCTCTGCCGGATCGGGATCCTGGACATCTGCCAGCCGCGGCTGAGTCAGTGCCGCTGTGGAGACTGTCCGGTGCGGGACGGGTGCGCCGCGGGAATCAGACGGGAGGGCCGTTCGCCGGCCGCGGACGCGAGACGGCCGCCGTCCCACGCCGCGTGGGCCGCCGGTAAACTCTCGATTCCGTCATGACCACGCGCTCGCTGCTCACGATCATCTTCGCCGTGGTCCTCGCCGCGGTCGGCACGGTCTGGATCAAGTCGCTGGTGCCCCCGGAGTCGCCCTCGGGGTCGCTGCAGTTCCTCTCGGCGGCGACCGAGCTGCCCATCTTCGACCGGGCGGGGACGAAGACCGATCTCGCCAAGGAGAAGGGCAAGATCTTCATCATCCACTTCTGGGCGACGTGGTGCCCGCCGTGCGTCGAAGAGATCCCGGCCCTCTCCCGCTTCTGGGACAAGTACCGGACGCGGGACGACATCGGCCTCTACGCGATCTCCGTGGACAAGGACTGGAAGACGATCGAGGAGTTCATGAAGAAGAACCCGAGCGCGATTCCGCTCTTCCACGACCCCGGCGCGGCGACGGCGCGCCGGTTCGGCACGACCCAGTACCCGGAGACCTACGTCGTCAACGACAAGGGCCGCGTCCTCTTCCGCGTCCAGGGGGCGCTCAATTGGTCGGATCCGGAGTTCCGGGCCCGGATCGAGCAGTTGCTGGCGTCGTAGGAGGCCCCTCACCCTGTCCCTCTCCCGCCGGGAGAGGGAACCCTGATTCTCCCTCTCCCCCCTTGGGGGGAAAGGGTCGGGGTGAGGGGGGCTCCGGCCGTCGCATCAGGTACAGGAACAGCAGCACCGCGGCGGCCGAGAGGCCGAGGCTGCCGTAGAAGAGGACGACGTCGAGGTTCGCCGGAATGGCGGCCTCAGCGCGTGCCTGCCGGAACGGCGGGCGGAGGCGCCGAGCCGAAGCCCCCCACCGACCGCGTGTCGGCCGCCGGCCTGAGGGGCGCGGGCGCCGAGCCGCCGTTCAAGCCGAGCGACCAGACGTAGTCACGCAGGGCCCGCGTGACGGCGTCGGGATTGGACAGGAACCGTTTGGCCGCCTCGTCCCCTCCGAACAGCTTTCCGAATTCCTCGCGGTCCTTCGCGAAATTCGGGGCGTCGATGATTCCGGCCAGCGGCGAGATCCGGTGGCCCTCGTCGTTGCGCGGGAAATTGGTCGGCATGCGCGTCCCGGGCATCCACTCGTCCGGGCGCAGGATCCAGCTGTTGATCCAGTCGTGCCGCAGGCGCGTCTCGGCCATCTGGAGATTCGGAGCGAGGCTCGCGCGGTCGACACCGGGGCGATTCATGTCTTCCACCGAACGCGGGTGACACTGCGCGCATTTGAGCAGCTCGAAGACCTTCTTGCCCGCGGCCCAGTCGCTCGGCGTCGTCGCGTAATCGGCGACGAGGAACGGGTACTCGGCGCGGTCGAGGGACGCGAAGTAGCGCGTGAGGTCGTTCAGCTCCTGGTCGGAGAAGCCGAAGGTCGGCATGTGCACTTCGAGCCACGGCCGGATCTGGCCCGTCTTCGGCGCTTGCAGAAAGGAGAAAAGCCAGTCGCTCTGGACCTTGGCGCCCTCGCCCTGGATGATCGGCGGGGCGAGGGACGTGTCGGCCACCAGCGAGCGGAACGAGCCGCCGACGCCCTCGATGACGTGGCAGCCCTGGCAGTTGTGGTCCTTGACGATCCGGCGCCCCCGCTCGACCGAGGCTTCGCGCGGCGAGAGCTCCTTGACGACGCTCGCCGCGGCGTTCAACTGCTGGAAGCCCAGTACCGCCGTGACCGCCTGGTCGAGCTCCCCGTCGGAGAAGCGGAAGTTGGGCATCCGGAGCTTCTCCTCCCAGCCGCGCGCCCGGTTCCGATCGAACACGCGGGGCGTGTGGAGCTTCGTCCAGAACCAGTCCTGGCGTGTGTGCGGCAGGTGGATGAACCCGAAGTCGAGACGGTGGACCGCCTTCGAGCCCTCTTCGGTCAGCTCGGTGCCGATGGGCTTGGCGTCCTCGAAGCCCGGGATCGCGTGGCACGCGTAGCAGCCGTAGTGGGCGATGAGGTTCTTGCCGGCGTAGACCTCCTTGCCGTGCAGATCCATCTTCGCGAGGTCCGCCTTCGCGTCGAAGAGCGTCTTGGTGGACATCTCGAAGTAGAGGGCGATCTGTTCGAGCGTCTTCTCGTCGGTCTTCGGCAGCGCGGTCTGGTCGAAGCCGGCCGGCGCCTTGAGCGTCGCGAGGTATTCGGCGATGTCGAGAGCGTCCTCGCGCGTCAGGCGCAGGTTCGGCATCTTGGTATCGGGGTTCCACTCTTTCGGGTTCAGGATCCAGTGGTAGATCCAGTCGCGCGACGCCTTCGAACCCACGCCGGAGAGGTTGGGCCCGAACTGGCGGTAGGTCCCGGTGAGGTCGCGCTGCGCCTTCGGATCGGCGAGGTGGCAGCCGTAGCAGCCCCGCTCCGCCAGGAGCTTCGAGCCGTGGGCCGCGTCGCCCTTGCCCGGGACCGCGGGCACGTCGGCGGGCCGCGCCCGGTCGTAGAGGTACGCCACGACGGCGTTGATCATCGTGTCGTTCTCGACGCGGCCGTCCTCGTTCATCTTTTTCTGGGCCACCGTCGGCGGATTCGGGCCCGACACGTCGACGAAGTTCTCGAGGTAGAAGAAATTCGGCATCCGCGTGTTCCCACGGAAGGCCGCCGGGTTCATGACCCAGCGCGTGGTCCACTCCTTGGACACCTTCGAGGCGACCTTCTCGAGCGACGGCCCGACCTTCGGGAGGTGCTGCTTGTCCAGGCCGTCGATGCGATGGCAGCCCCAGCAGCCGAGCGATTCGACGATCCGCATGCCCGAGTCGAGACGCGGCGCGTCCGGAAAGTCGACCTCGGCCGTGTGGCAGCGGTAGCAACCCGCCTCGGCGTACTTCAAGGGGAGCACGGGGTTCTCGTTGAACTTGTCGAACTCCCAGTCGTACTTCTTCGTCCACGCGTGTTCCTGCGCCTCGGTTTGTGGCGAGTGGCCCGCGGACCAGAAGGACGTGGCGCGGTCGCGCCCGCCGTGACACGGCGTGCAGCCGAAGGTCGTCGCCGGGTGCATGGACTCGCTGCCCACCATCCGGTGCAGCCTCGGGTGCGTGCGGAAGACCTCTTTGATGTTGGGATCCTCGAAGCCCTTGCGATCGGCCCCGATGTGGCAGGTCGTGCAGCGGTCCACCTTCGGGATCTTCATGAAATTGACGTTGATGAACTGGTCCGGCAGCTGGACCTGCTGGACCCGCAGCGTCGGGTTGATCATGTCGAGAATCGCCGCGTTGCGCAGCTGGAAGAGGGCGTCCTGCTTGAGGCCCGCATACTTCGAGCGCGACAGCCGGAACGCGGCCGTCTTCTTCTCGATCGAGGTCTCGATGTCCTTCTGGCGGGCGTTGATTCCGTCCATCTCCGCCAGGACGGCCGCCTCCTGCTTCTTGAACGTCGCGAGCGTCACCGTCCGCTCTTCGAGCTCCTTGACGAGCGCGTCGAGGCCCTTCTTTGCGCCCGGAGCCGACCGCGGGTCGTTGGCGAGCTTGTCCTCGTACTTGTAGCGCTCGGCGTCGAAGGAGGCTTTCGTGAACTTGTATTGCTGGTCGGCCAGGTAGATCTTGGGGTCGAGGTCCTTGAGCTTCGCCTCGAGCCGGCGCAGCGATTCCTTTTGCGCCGCCACCTCCCCGCGCGCCTGCCGCAGCTCCCCGATCAGGCGTCCGTGCTCCTCGTCGAGGGCCTTCTGGCGCGCGGCGACGGCGGATTCCCGGGTCAGCTTCGCGTCGAGCCTCATGAAGACGCGCTGGAACGTCTTCCAGTCCCGGTCGTAGTCCGCCACGATCATCACCACGAAGGCCACGGTCAGCGCGACCCCGGCCCACCAGAAAGCGCGGTTCAGCCGCGGGATGTCGTAGTGGTGATCGATCGGTTCGGCGGGCGGCTTGCGCGGCATGGCGTCGGCTCGGCTCGATCTAGATGTTGAACGCGAACTCGGGGATCGCGACGATGTACTTGAGGTTGAAGATCCAGCGCAGGTACATCTTGATCGGCAGCGCCAGCATCATCAGGCCGAGCGACACGCCGATCATGTACCGGACCGGGTCCATCTTCTCGTAGAAGCGGCGCAGCAGCGTCTTCGAAAAGACCAGCGGCAGCGCGGCGACGTAGAAGCCGACGAGGACGAGGCCGAAGACCTCGCGGATCAGCCAGAAGTTCGGCATGCTTCGCTTCAGGACCTTGATCCAGATGATCTCGGAGAGGTTGATGTTGTTCAGGGGCACGAGCTTGTTGAGGTCCCAGAACTCGTAGGGACCGAAGAAGTTCCAGTTCGGGCCCCGCAGGAACGTCCCGAGCACGATGAGAACGCACCAGAGGACCAGGAACCCCGTCAGGAAAATCGTGATCTCCCAGCGGCGCTCCCGGAAGGTGAAGTAGCCGTTGCCCTTCGGATTCGTGTCGATGTACGGGATCGCCATCAGGCCGACGATGATCAGCGACGGGAGAAAGACGCCCGCCAGCCACGGGTCGAAGTAGACGAGCATCTCCTGCAGGCCGAGGAAGTACCAGGGCGCCTTGGCGGGGTTGGGAGAGTCCGTCGGGTTGGCCGGCTCCTCGAGCGGGGCCTTGAGGTAGATGGACCATACGATCATGACGGCCATCACGACCACCAGGCAGATCAGCTCGACGTAGACGAGGTCGGGCCAGGAGAAGACCTTCTGGGCCGCATCCTCGCCCTCGATCGGAGGACGGCCCTCGGCGATGCGACGGTCGTTCTCGTACGCCTGGTTCATCGAGAACCAGAAGAAGAAGCCGACCAGGAAGATCATGCCGACGATGGGCACGTTGTCCGGCAGAGTCGCGACCTTGTTGAAGTTCGGATCGAGGTAGGAGAGGCCGATCCCGCCGGCCACCAGGGCGAAGAGAGCGAGGCCGCCCTTCTTCGTCCAGAGCGGCCCCCAGTGGATCGCGAGGATCAGGCCGACCAGCGCCCCCGTCACCAGGTACTGCGGCGCCGACAGGAAGTCGATGGCGTTCTTGATGAAGTCGACGACGACCATGCGCTACACCGGCCCGCTGATGCCGCCGTCCTTGCGGACGCGCCAGAAGTGCACGGCCATCAGGAAGGCCGCGATCAGCGGGATCCCGACGCAGTGGAGCACGTAGAAGCGCAGGAGCGCGCCGGCGCCGACGAACCGGCCGCCGAGCAGCCCGAACCGCGCGTCGTTGGTGGAGGTGACGAGCTGGATGTCGCCGATCTTCAGGAGGCTCGTGCCCGGGCCCTGGATTCCGAGCAGAGGCGTGGCGGAGGCCATGTTCGAGCCGACCGTGATGGCCCAGATCGCGAGCTGGTCCCACGGAAGGAGGTAGCCCGTGAACGAGAGCAGCAGGGTCAGCACGAGCAGGATCACGCCGATGACCCAGTTGAACTCGCGGGGCGGCTTGTAGGAGCCCGTCATGAAGACGCGGAACATGTGGATCCACACCGAGATGACCATGGCGTGGGCTCCCCAGCGGTGCACTTCGCGCATGATCCCGAACGGAACCTGCTCCCGCAGGTCGAGGATGTCCACGAACGCATATTCGACCGTGGGCCGGTAATAGAACATCAGAAGAAGGCCGGTGAAGGTCAGGACCAGGAACAGGAAGAACGTCACGCCTCCGGCGCACCAGGTGTAGCGCATCTTGACGCCGGACTTGCGCGTCTTGACCGGGTGCAGGTGCAGGACGACGTTGCCGAGCATCGCCAGAACCCGCTTGCGGTTGGTGTTCGGGATGCCGACGCGGAAAATCGATTTCCAGAACTGGCTCGAGACGATCGATTGTTGCAGGTCGCGCCAACGAGAGCCCAAGTCGAACCTCCGCCTACGAACCGAGTTGAGGGTTTGCGATTGCCGGCCCGTGGTTTCCGGTCACCGGTTTCGGGGGCCTGATTCCGGCAACCCGAGACCGCGGACCACGAGCGCGAGACGTCGTCATACCATCTTGATGAAAGCCTTGGGGTCGGTCCATTGGCCCCGCTCGTAGAGGTACCGGACCGCCTTGTCCACGATGATCGAGCCGTCCTCGCCCGAGATCTGGATCTCGGCGCGCTCGAGGGGGCGCGGCGCGGGCCCCTCGAAATTGATCCCGGAAACGTAGTAGCCCGAGCCGTGGCACGGGCACTTGAACTTGTTCTGGGCCTGGAGCCAGTTGGGCGTGCAACCGAGATGGACGCAAACGGCCACCAGGGCATAGATCGAGTTGGTGTCCCGCACGATCCAGACGCCGAATTTCTCCTTCCAGCGCTCGTCCACGCCCGGGGCGTAGCTCGACGGGTCCCCGGCCTTGAACCGGGTGGGGGGCTCGAAGAGGACGTTCGGAAACAGGAATCGCACCGTGGCCGTCAGGCCCGCTCCGGTGGCCGCCGCGAAGCCCGTCCAGGCGAGGGCCATCCACTTGATCGTGGAACGCCGAGTGACCCCGTCGAGGGTGACGTCGGGCGGGGACGACGGGAGGGCGTCAGGGGCTGTCGACATCGATTCTGGGCGCTCAGCCTACCAAACCCGAGTCACGGCTCTCAAGGCGTTTCGAGGCTTTCCCACGCAGGGCGTCCATGGCCTTGCGTGCGGCGTCCCGCACCCGGAGATTCGGGTCCGCCCCCGCGAGCCGCTCGAGGGCCGAGAGGCTCTCGGTGTCCCGCAGCAGAACGAGAGCCTTCATGGCGTTGACCATGGCGGCCTCCACCTGCTCGCCCGACAGGTCCGCCTGGCGCGCGAGCGCCGCGCGATCGAGCATCGAGCGCAGCACCGGAAGGCCCGAGGGGTCGCCGAGGGATCCGAGCGCGATCGCGGCGTTCCACCGCACGTCGGCGACGCGGTCTTCCGCGAGGACCTGGAGCCGCGGGATCGCCCGCTTGTCGCCGAGGGCGCCGAGCACGTAGGCGGCCATCTTGCGCGCGCCCGGGTCTTCGGACTGGGACGACTCCAGAACGGTCTCGAAACCGCCGGACCCGCCGATCTTTCCGAGGGCCCAGATCGCGTAGAGCCGCGTGTCGGGGTCGTCCGCTTTCGCGGCCTGGAGCAGGGCCGGAATCGCGGCAGGCTCGCCGAGGCGGCCGAGCACGAGGACGAGGTAGCGCCGCACGAGCAGGTCGTCCGGCCGCCGCGGCGACAGGGTCTCGAAGACGCGAAGCGTCTCGGCGCAGAGCTGCGCCCGCTCCTCGGGAGGAAGGTTGCCGAGCGACCGCGACAACTCGAACGCGGCCTGCCAGCGGCGGTTCGCGGCGCCCCCGCGGACCTCCTGGAGGTAGTCGCGGGGACCACGCCGCTCGAAGGTCATGTAATTGAAGACGAGAAAGATGCCGACCGCCGCCAGGACGACGACGAGCGGAAGCAGGAAGAAACGGGCGATGAGCCGTCCGGCGCCGCGGGGTTCTTCGGTGAGTTCGTCGTCCGCGGCGGGCGGTGCGTCCTTCGGCGGATCGGTCACAGGGCGGGGAGATAACGCTTCGCCTGCGTGATCGGATTCGGGACGAAGATGGCGTCCTTCTCGCACACCGTCTCGCACAGCCGGCAGGACACGCAGGGTCCCGCGTCCACCTCGGCGATCTTGTGAAAGGTCTCGTGGAGCGGGTCCTCGATCAGGTAGATGCAGTCGAACGGGCAGATGTCGATGCAGAACTCGCAGCCCGTGCACAGGTCGCGGTCCACGATCGCCTTGGGGATGTCCTTGGGCTTGACCTTCTCGACGAGCTCGCCCTTCTGGTCCTGGATGCAGGACACGGGGCAGTACCGGGCGCAGACCGAGCAGTCGATGCACCGGTCGTGGTGGATGACGTACTTTTCGGCCTTGTCGCCCGTGATCGTGTGCGTCGGGCATTTGATCTCGCAGACCCCGCACCCGATGCACGTGTCGGTGATGAAATGAGGCATAAAGCTCGGTCCGACAACCCCTTAAGGGGCGCTCCCAGGCTGAAAAGTTACCACAAGCGGCCCCCCCGCCCCTTCAGGCCGCGCCGGCGAACTTTTGACGGGAGCGTGCGTTAGG
>DATMNJ010000161.1:0-4151 GCA_035569175.1 Thermoanaerobaculia bacterium
CGTCGAGAAGTGCCCCTGCTCGTAGTTGACGGGATAGAGGACGCCCGAATCGCGGTCGTAGTCCTTCGGGAGAAGGATCGTTGCGCCGATGAAGATCGGCTGGCCCCAGAACTGCGAGAGCAGCGGGCTCTGGAACCGGACATGCTTGACGTACCGCGAGTCCGGGGGCACCTCGATCGGCGGGATCTTGCGGTCGAGGGAGATCCGGATCGTTTCCGTCGCGGCGGGGTCGAGATGGATCTTGCGAGGCTCGCTGTAGAGGTTTCCGGGGGAGACCGGAAAGTTCTGCCCCTCCCACTGGTCCATGTGGAGCTTGACCACGTGCCCGTCGCCCCGACGGAACGTCGTGTAGACGTTCAGCATCCCCTGGACGTAGTAGTCGCCGGCCGGAAGCTCGGAGAGGCGCTCGACCGGGTAGCCGACCGACCGCCCCTCGAGGATCGCCTGCTGGCCGGGCTTCAGACCCTGCACGTCCTCGCCGAAAAAGGGCGTCGAGGCGTACTGGCCGCCGTTCTTCCCGATTTGAAAGCGCGGCTCGGCGTCGAGCTTGCGGGAGACGATCACGAAGACCCGGCCGTCGGCGGGCTCCCTGCGGACACTCTCGGGAAAAGAAAGCTCGAAACGGACGCCTGCGGCGGCGAGCGCACCGGGAAGAGCGAGACTCGAAATCAGGCACAGTGTCCTAATTTTATTAGTCATATTTATATTCCTACTTTATTTAATTAGGCCACGATAGCCAGCGGCCTTAACTGTATTCATGAGGAGCTCGGCGACCGTGAGCGGCCCCACTCCGCCGGGTACCGGCGTGATCCAACCGGCGGTTGGCGCCACGTCGTCGAAGTCCACGTCACCGACGAGCACGCTGCCCCTGGCTTCGATCGCTGCCCGAAGGCGGCCGGAGCCTCTGAGACCCACGGGAGCTTCGCCGAGCGACTCGAGGCGGTTGATCCCGACGTCCACGACGGCCGCGCCCTCGCGCACGAAGGCCCGCGTCACGAACCCCGGCTTGCCGATGGCCGCGACCAGGATGTCCGCCTCGCGGCAGACTTCGGCCAGATTCGCCGTCCTCGAGTGGCAGATCGTCACGGTGGCGTCGCGCGCGGTCAGCAGCGCCGCCACGGGTTTGCCGACGATGTCGCTGCGGCCGAGCACGACCGCCCGACGGCCCCTGATCGGGATCTCGTAGGCGATCAACAACTCGAGGATGCCCGAGGGGGTACACGGCACGAACCGCGGACGCCCCTGGTGGAGAAGGCCGACGTTTTCCGGATTGAACCCATCGACGTCCTTCAAGGGATGCACGGAATCGAGCACGCGGACCGCGTCATGGCCGGGCGGGAGCGGCAGCTGGACCAGGAGTCCGTCGACCAGCGGATCGGCGTTCGCTCGGGCGACTTCTGCCAGCAGCGCCGCCGGCGAGATGTCGACCGGCAGCCGGAGTGTGTCCGCGCGGATCCCGGCCTCGGCGGCCGCCTTCGCCTTCGAGGAGACGTAGGCTTCCGACGCCGGGTTTTCCCCGACGAGCAGCACGCGCAAGGAGGGCGGGCTGCCGGTGCGGGAAATCGCGGCCGCGGATTCGGCGGCGCGCGCCCGGATTTTCTTCGCCAGCGCGGCGCCATCCAGCAACATTCCGGAGAGTCCCGCCGCCGTCGTCACGCCGGGAAGATACAGCGGGCGAGGCCATTTCGACTCACTGGATTTGCCCACCCCGCGCCTGCGAGGCGGCCCAGCCTGCGCCGAGAACGGGCGCCAGAAGCAGTGAGGGAATCAGCGGCGTCGCGCCGGGGTCGATCAGCCAGACGAGGGTCCAGAACAACAGGGCGCCGAGGGCGGCGAGTGTGGTCGCACTTTCTTCGCGGTGTTTCTGAGCGCGCCAGGCCCGAAGAAAGAGCACCAGCAGCGAAGCGACTGCGATCGTTCCGAGCGTGAGGCCGACGCCGCCGCCGGTGACGAGCAGATCGATCGCACCGGACGGAGCCTGGTCCACGAGGCCCGGCAGGTCGCGAGGCTGGACGCGGCGAAAGGCTTCTCGAAACGTGCCCAGCCCCGACCCGAAGACCGGAAACTGCTGCCACGCGGCGATCGAAGCCTTCCAGAGGCGCTCGCTCGCCGCCAGGGCCGCGCCAGGGTCATTTGCGGCGGCGCCGGCTCGGGACGCGAGCAGCAGCGCGAAGGCGAGCACGGCTGCGGTCGAGCCCGCCTGTCGTCGCGCGATGTCCTGGCGCTGGCGGGTCAATGCCAGACCGAGGAGGGCGGCGGTGGCGACCATTGCGCTCAGTGTGACGGAGGATTCGCGAAGGAACACCAGTCCGACGGCGAAGGCCAGCCACAGAATGCTGCGCAAGGCGACCGGCGTGAAACGCCGCTCGAAACGCTCGGCCGCGTCTGAACTATCGAAGCCCCGCTCCGTGTTCGTGAGAACCTCGGTCCAGAACACTCCGAAGGCGACGCAGAGAGCGATACCGAGATGCGTTGCCACCGCCGCATCGAGTCCGACTGGAGAAAGCCCGTCAGCCAGCCCGGCGCGAACGGCAGCCAGATGCAACAACTGGAGCCCGGCCGAGACCAGAATGGACCAGCCGACGACCCTTCGTCGAGCACGGGTCCGTGCCACGGAACCCGCCGCAAGAAACAGCGCGACGGAGGCCAGCCATCCCGTCAGAGCCGACACGGTTTCCCAGGGTGCGATCGATATTTTAGGGCTCGGAATCGGGCTGAACCCGAAGAGGCTCAGGATCTTGGCCGTTTCGTGGTAAATTTGAAGGTTCACGGAGGCAATTTGATGCATGACTCCCTCCGGGAGCGGAAGGAGCTGAACGACGCCGAGAAGCGTCAAGCCCCCCACGGCTCCCAGAGGAAGCCGTAGGGGTCTCGTCTTCAGGAGCGCGGAGCGAGACAGCAGGGCCGCTGAGGCCGTCAGGAAGGCGAAAATTGCGAGGAACGGACTTCCGAGGGGTGCAGGAGCGCCCGCGTCCAGCGACGCAGGCAGGATCGCCCCATACAGGAGCGGCCCGGCGGTGATGAGAGCGAGAAGCATGAGGAAGGCGATGCGATCCAGAACGTCCGAGCCGTTCGGCTTGAAAGCGCCGCTTGCGAAGGAACGGAATCGATGAAGCGAGTCGAGAGTCATGGCGTCCTCATGCTGGTCTGCCTCGCAGGCTCGATGATGTCATCGCTCGGCGTCGCACGCGCCGACGAATTTAACGACGAGCGCCTTCGCGCCGGCCAGGACGCCTACGTGGCCAAGCGCTACCTCGAGGCGATCGATCAATTTCGAATCGCGGCCTTCGGTTCTCTCGACAAGCCTGTCGTCCTGGACGAGTGTCTCGTGCGGCTGGCGTTGGCCCAGGCCGCGGCGGACAAGGGGGCCGACGTCCGTGCGACGCTCGAGCGTTTCCTGGAGGTGGAGAGCCGGTTCGGCGGCTACGCCCAGGCCCGTCTCCAACCCGAGATCCGTTCCGCTTTCCGGGCGCTGCTGGTCTCCCGCGTGCCGCAGGCCACCATCCTCTCGATTCCGTCCCTCGCGGGGCTCATCGAAACCGAGGAGCAGAAGATCGCCAGGCTTCCTGCGGCCGAGCGCCGGAAAGCGCTCGAGGCGGCTTCCAAGCGCGAGCCCGGAAGCGTGGTGTGGATGATCGCGCTCTCACGGGACGCCCTGGGGCAGGGCGACACCAGGGACGCGGATCGCTGGGCGTCGAAGGCGCTCGCCACGCAGCCCGACAACCCGGATGCGCTGGCGCTGCGGGCGCGCGCCCGCGCGGCGCGGGGCGAGTGTGTCGATGCCCTGAAAGACCTCGCCGCCCTGACGGCGGACCAGCGCACGAGCCGGCCCGAGCTTTCGGCCGACAGCTTCGTGTGTTTCGTCGAAGTGCACAATTTCGACGCCGCGGTCGAGGTGTCCGGACGCATCCCCGACAACCTTGCGAGCCGGCCCGACGTCGTCCAGGCGAAAGCCAGACTGACCTCCGAGCAACAGCGGCGCGCCGGCGGAGTGGCCGCGGCGTCGAAGGCAGCGGGTCCGAAGGCGGCCGCCCCGGCGCCCGCCGCGTCCACGACTGCGGGGAAGGCCGCCGAGCCGCCGACTCCGGATCCGGCCCGAACCCAGGTCAGCCTCGCCGATGCCAGGCGCCTGATTGCGACCGGCAAGTCCC
>DATMNJ010000162.1:0-2161 GCA_035569175.1 Thermoanaerobaculia bacterium
CTTCGAACTCGACCTCGGCGCCAGGCGTAGGAGGCGGCAGGGAAACCGGGGTTGCCACGTGGGACTCGGGCTCCGCCGCCGCAAGGCCCGCCCGCGCGAGAACGCGCCGCGCATCCTCGGGCCGCCCCGCCTCGATCAGGGCCGCCGCGAGGGATTCCGCCTCCCGAGGCAGACCCGGATTCTTCGTTTCCCCCAGCAGCTCCACCAGCCGCTCGCGGGCCTTGAGAAGGTCCGGGCGCCGCCGCACCAGCGCGAAGAGCCGCTCGATGGCCTTGTCCGACAGGCCGTATTTCGCAAAGACCTCCGCCTCGACGATGAGCGTTTCGATCTGCTGGTCGTCCGGCGTCCCCGACTCGGCGGCCGGAGGGGTCGGCGTGCTCGGCTGCGCGACCTCCTCGACGTCGATCGAGGGGACCTTCGGTTGCGGGGCATGAACCGAGGCGGAGTCCTCGAGGTCGAGGACGAGCTCCTGGTACTCCGGCGCCTCGGGCGTGGCCGGGCCCGGGGCCGCTGGCGCCTGCGCCGGCGTCCCGATGCCCTTCAGGCGCGTCGCGGCCTCGACGCTGGAGGGATCCGCTTCCTGGGCGCGGCGGTAGTGCTCGAGGGCGCCGGCTGGATTTCGGGCCTCCACCCCCTGCCCGAGCTGTACGTGCGTCTTGGCGAGAGCCGCGCGATTGCCCTCGGCCTCGTAGACGCCCGCCAGTTTCTCGAGAGCCCCGGCGTGGCCGGGGTCCGCGTTCAGGATGGGTTCGAGGTACTCGGCGGCGCGCGCGAACTCGCGCCGCGTCACCGCGGTCAGGACGAGCGGCGCCACGGCGTCGAGCGCCTTGTCGAACGAGTTCTCCTGGACGCGCACCCGGGCCAGGAACAACCGCGGCGTCTCGGCATCGGCATCCACGGCGAGAGCCTGCTCGGCCGTGCGCAGGGCCTCCGCCCGGTCGCCCATCTCGAGCTGCGCCTCGGCCATGAGTCCGAGGCTCTCTCCCGTGCGCGGGGCCGCCTTCAGCACGGCCATCGCCGCCGCGGGATTCTTCTGCGCGAGCAGTGAGCGGACGAGATTGCGCTGCGTCTCGACGTCGTCGGGCGAGAGCTCGAGCGCCTTTTGAAAGACCTGGGCGGCTTCGTCGTGAGCGCCGCGCTTCAACAGCATCGACCCGATCAGGCCGTACTGCATCACCGCCTGGTCCTTCTGGCCGGCCGCGCGGTACAGGTCCGCGAGGCGCACCTGGACGCGCAGGTCCGCGGGATCGATCGCGGCCATCTTCTTGTAGACGGAGATGGCGTCGGGAATACGGTTGTTCTTCTGGTAGTGGTCGGCGAGGACCTGATACTGGCTTCGGGCGTCCTGGACGAGCCCCTGCTTGTGGTACAGGTCCGCCAGCCGGTCGTAGACTTCCAGGCGCGCCGGATCGATCTTGTTGATCTTCTTGTAGATCGCGATCGCCTTCAGAAAGAAGCCGTCCTTGGAGTAGAAGTCGGCGATCCGCTCGAAGTAGGGGATGGACTCCGACGGCCGATTCATCCGTACGTACAGGTCCCCGACCTTGTTCAGCGTCGGGATGTCCTTCGGGTTGTCCTCGAGGACCCGGAGGTATTCCTTCAGCGCCTGGTCGAGCTTGCCCCGGGAGAGAAGCTTCTCGGCGGACTGGAGGACCTGTTCGCGGTTGACCGCCATTCGCAGACGATTCTAACCGCTCTGACCGCGGCGGCGGACGGTGCCGGCGCCGAAGACCTGACCGCCGGGCTCCGGCAGCACCCCGCGGAAGGTCAAACGGTGCTCCGGGCACGGCCCGTAGCGACGCAGGGCCTCCCAGTGCTCGGGGGTTCCATATCCCTTGTGCTGCTCGAAGCCGTAGACCGGATTGCGCCGCCCGAGCGCCTCGAGAAGGCCGTCGCGGTGGACCTTCGCGACGATCGAGGCCGCCGCGATCGACGCCGAGAGCGCATCGCCATGAACGACCGGCAACTGCGGCATCGCGACGCCCGGAACGCGGACGGCGTCCACGAGGAGGACGTCGGGAACGGGCCGCAGCAGGCCGACCGCCAGACGCATGGCCTCGAGGCTCGCCCGCAGGATGTCGCCGGCGTCAATCCGGCACGCCTCGACCACTCCCACTCCCCACGCCACCGCGCGCGAACGAATCTCGAGCGCCAGGCGCGC
>DATMNJ010000163.1:0-4989 GCA_035569175.1 Thermoanaerobaculia bacterium
GGGCGCCCCAGGATCTGTTGGCGCAGCCGCGCGACCACGGTGTGCGGCTTCTGGCGCAGGGGAACGGGCAGGATCGGGAACCGAACTCTTCCGAACGCCTCGGCCAGCAGCGACGAGCAGATCGTCTCGGTTTCGCGCCCGCTCCCGAAGTGGAGCGCGTCTTCCCGCAGCGCGGACGGAATCAGGTGAAAGGGGAGCAGGTACCGAGTGAGGTCCCAGAAGTTGCGGCGGTCGTAGCGCAGGCCGATCCGCGCGATGACGTAGTCGAGGACCGTCGCCAGGTCCTCCGGCTTGAGGCCGACGGGGCGGCAGATGCGAATGTTGAGGTCGAGGTACTTTACGAGCGGCGAAACGACGACGCCCCTGTCCACGAGCGCCTCGACGAGCAGATGCCGGGCCTCCCGACCGAACCGGCGTTGCATTTCCGAGCGCGTCGCGGCGTCCCGGCGCAGGAGGGCGTCGCCGACGTAGATTGCGCTGTGCGACCAGGACGACATGGTCAGGTACTTGATCGCCTGCGAGACGCGCTGGTCGCCGTCGACGAGAACCACGTCGCCGGGTCGGATCGTGGCCTTGAGCCGCTCCGCGACGTTTTCGACGTAATGCTGGTAGTGCCTGCGGGGGCGCGTGAGGAGCCGGACGAACCAGGAGGAAAGCGCGCGGGCCGGGGAGCGCATCAGACCGTATTGTGCGCCCGATCCGTCGGGACCCGCATCATTCGTCGGGCAGCTCGGGCTCTTCCTGCATTTCGCGCTTGGTGCCGGGCGCGAGGAGGTCCATCAGCAGGTCGGGAAGGGTCTCGGAGAACTCGCTGCGCGGCATGATCCGCGACACGCCCGCCGCCTCGGCCGCGCGGGCGAGCTCCTTGTCCACGTGGGAGAGGAACCCGATGACCGGAAGCTCCGCCGTGGCGCGGGCCTTGCGCAATTCGCGCACGGCCGCCAGGCTGTCGCCGTTGGACGCGAGCTCGAGGAGGACCGCCCCCGTGGTTGCGTCGGCGCAGGCCCCGGCCAGTTCCTTCGCCCCGACGAAACGCAGCGGCACGTTGAGGTGCCGCGCGGTTGCGTCGATCTTCGAGCGGAAGAAGAGATCCTCCACGCAGGCAATCACGCTTTTGCTCATGGACGGGCCGATTCTATACGGTTGGCGGCGGCGCCGTCAGAACATCTTCACCAGGTCGACGGTCACCCGGTTGATCCAGTAGGTGGAGTCGAGGCGGCGCTGGAAGACGAAGGCCGGCTGCACGTAGACCATCGGCAGGATCGTGTAGGACAAGCCGAAGCGGTAGCCCTCGGCCCAGGTGTGCCACCACCAGTCGTCCGTGTTGTAGGCGCCGACGAGAGCATCCCGCCCGATGTACTCGTAGACGAAGAAGGCACGCCAGGTCCGCGGCGTGCCGACCGTGCCGACGGTGACGCCGGCTTCGTAGGCGTTCGGGCCCGTGCCGACGATGCCGAAGTTGTGGACGAAGTCGACGTTGACCGTCACCGGCAGGCCGGCGACCGGGAATTGCAGCTTCACGAGAGCGTCGAAGAGCTGGAACTTCGACTGATAGGCGAGCTTCCCATCGACCAACGCGACGCGGTTCTCGCGGAAGTATTGCGGGGCGACGTTGCGCATGTCCATGTCCCAGAACGAGGCCGAGGCCTGGACGGCAAAGCGGCTCTCCTCGCCGTGTTTCCAGAGGATCTGGCCGACGCCGAGAATCGATTCGTCCTGGTAGTGCTGCGGGCTGTAGAACCCGCCGCCAGTGAACGTCAGACTCGTGGTCGGGCCGAGCTCGTCGACGTAGGAGACCGCGCCGCCCGGGGTCTGGATGTTGTAACTGTCCCAGAGCATCTCGCTCGCGGCCACCGGCAATGCGAAGGCCCCGGCCTGGACCGTCCAGGCGCCGGGCGTCCACATCAGGTAATACCTGTCGACGTACGCTCCGCGCGAAACGTAGTTGTCTTCGTAGATCGCGTTGTCGTAGTTGCTGTCCGTGCCGTAGTTGAAGGACCCCCGCACGCCGATCCGGAACGTGGAGGAGGTCACGAAGTCGACTTCGGGCCGTACTTCGAAGCGGCCGCGGCTGACCGTGGGCTCGTACAGGAGATGGCTGATGTTGTCGTAGCGCGCGAGGAAGTCCCACTGGAGCGTCAGGTGCGGCTTCTCCGACGGCTCCTCGAAATATTGGGGCGCAGGATCCTGGGCCACGGCCGCACCGCGGCTGAAGACGAGGCCGGCGAGGCCGGCGAAGGCAATGACCACGGCCGGTCCTCGACGGCGCCTCCGCACTCCTGCGAGCTCCTTCCGACGCACGCTCAGGCCGTGACCTTCGTCAGGGCCTCGTACAGGTCGTTGATGCTCTGGAAGCGGTCCTTCGGATCCTTCTGCATGCACTTCAGGATGATCTGGGAGATCTTGGGGTCGATCTTCGGATTGCGCGCTTGCGGCGAGGGCGGGTTTTCCTGGATGTGCTTCAACACGACGGCCAGGGGCGTGTCGCCCTCGAACGGCAGCGTGCCGGTGAAGACTTCGTAGAGGACGACACCGGTGGAGTAGATGTCGGAGCGAAAATCGAGGGCGATGCCGCGCGCCTGTTCCGGCGACATGTAGTCCGGCGTGCCGACGACCGTGCCCTCGGCCGTCATGCCGCGGTCCTCCTTCAGGCGCGCGATGCCGAAATCCATGATCTTCAGGCCTCCGGTCGCCTCGATGATGATGTTCTGCGGTTTGATGTCGCGATGGATCACTCCGACCTCGTGCGCCGCCGCGAGGCCCGCGCAGAGCTGCTTGGCAATCCGCAACCCGACGGGCGTCGGGAGCACGTCGGCCGCCTCGATCAGCTGTTTGAGGGTGAGACCCCGGACGAATTCCATCGAGAGATAGCGCAGGCCCCCGGTTTCCCCGAGGTCGTGTGTGCGCAGGATGTTCGGGTGCGTGATGCGGCGGGCGAGGCGGATCTCCTGCTTGAAACGGTCGAGCAGCGACGGGTCCGCCGACAGCACCTCGCTGCGCAGGGTCTTGATCGCGACGGCGTCGTCGAGGTCCCGGTCGTGAGCGCGGTAGACGACGCCCATCCCGCCGCGCCCGAGCACGCCCTGGATCTCGTAGCGGCTCGCGAAGACCTCGCCGACGCGCGGCTCTTCGCCGGACGCGGCGGCTCCGGCGCGCATGATCACGGTCTCGGCCTCGACGCCCATCTTCAGGTTGAGCGACGCGACGTACTGCTCGAGGGCGGCCTTCTCCTTGAGTTCCTCGAGCATTGCGCGGAACGACCGCGCGAGGATCCCGATTTCGTCCTTCGAGTCGACGGGCAGCTCCGGCGTGTCGAGGTTGCCGACGCGAACCTGCTCGGTGGCCGCGACGAGGCGGGCGACGGGTCCGGTGATGCGGCGGGCCAGAAAAAACGAAAGGACGAAGGCGACGACGAGGGCGGCGAGGCCGACGAGGATCTGCGTATCCTGGATCTGGCGGAATGCCGCGAGCTCTCTCTCGCGGCTGCGCAGGGCGACGGCCGCTCCCACCAGCTGGTCGGCCGAGGACCGGATGGGCAGGAGGTACGCGAGGTACGTCTCGCCCCCGACCTCCAGGGCGAGCGGACCGATCGTCTTGCCCTGGCGCAGCACGGCCTGCACGAGGTCGTCGCGCCGCTCGATCGCCGCGAGGGCGGCCGCGCCGAGGCGGCCCATCGTCGAGGCGGCCAGGGCGGCCTTCGCGGGCTCTCCCGGTTTGGCGGCGTCCGCGAGAAAGACGACCTGGGTGTTGAGAAGCTGCTCGAGGTTGCGGGCGACCTCGTCGTTGATCTGGAAGCCGGCGGCGATCACGCCCACCAGCCGCGATCCGCCTTCGAGGACGGGCGCCGCCACGACGTCGTAGAGCCGGCCGCCCGAGAGCCAGATTCCCTCGGTTTGCTCGCCCTGGAGTGCGCCGGCGATCGTCGGTACGACGGAGAGGTTCGCCGCGTACGGCAGGGGCCGATCGGTGCGCGCCAGCGCGTCGCCCTTCGGATCGATCGCGATCAGGAAGTCTGCGCGGGCGCTCGACGCCTGCTCGCGTTTGAGCGTGTCGAAGACGGTCGCCGGATCGGGTTTGCCGGTCTCGGGAACGAGCGTGGACATCAGGGAAATCGTGCCGGCGTTGTTCACGACGACGGCGAGGGACCGCTGGAGCTCGGCGTAGCGGTTCTGCTGGAAGGATTCCCAGGCCGGTCCCGACTTCTTGAGGTCTTCCGCGATCTTCGCGTCCGCCACCGCGCGCGACCGGAATGCCGACACCGCCACCGCGCCGCCGACGGCGATGAGGATGAGCAGCGCCGCCATCAGAAAGATCTTGACCGACAGCGAAAACCGGGGCGGCTCGGGCGGGGGGAGCTTGAGCCCCTTCAGCCGGAGCTCGCTCGAGGTCAGCCCCGGGCTGCCCGGCGTCTCAGTAGCGCTCATCGCCCGTGGTGCCGGCGTTCGGGGCGTAGTCCTTGCCGTACTTGTTCTTGTGCGGCTCCGGTTTCGCGCCCGACAGCTCGACGCGGAGGGCGAGGGGCGCGTCGCCGGCGGCGCGGACGGTTGCCGGGTGCGCCGATTCGCTGCCTTCTTCGTGCCAGACCTTCACGACGTAGGACCCCGGGGGCAGATTGTCGAAGCGAAACGCGCCGTCGGGACCCGTGACCGCGACGTAGTCCGAATCGACGACCATGACGAAGCCGACCATCTGCGGATGGATGTTGCAGTAGACGCGGACGAGGCCCGCCTCCTCGAAGGTCTTGGATTTGGAGGCGCCGCTCCGGTAGAGACCCAGGTCGAAGCGGTTGTTCCCCGAGACCGAAAACACGTTGTGGTAGATCGGATCGGTGTTGGGAAACTCCACGGTCGCGTTCGTCGAGACCGCGAGGACGTGCGGCTGGAAGCGCTTGGAGGCCTGCGTCATCGCTCCCTTCGCGGCGCCCCGGCCGGCGCGCGGCGCGCCCTCGACCCAGACGACGGCGTTGGAGCCGTCGGGCCGCGGCTTGCC
>DATMNJ010000164.1:0-6410 GCA_035569175.1 Thermoanaerobaculia bacterium
GCTCTTCTGCGCGCCGACCTCACTCACGCGCGGGCGGTCGGCTGGGCCGGAGTCGCGCTGCCGCTGCTCGTGTGGCCGCGGGTGCCGTTTCTGGCCCTCAGGTCCGGCGAGGGGGCCGGACGCCTCACGGCGTGGCCGAGCGTCGCGCCTCCGGACGGCAAACCGAGGAGCGGGAACCGATGATCTCCGAGATCACGGCGATCCTCGTCTCCTGGAAGGACGAGCCGGACGTTCTCGCCGCCGTCGCGGCTCTGGCGGCGGCGCGCGCACGAATTGCCCCTTCGGGCCCGGCCGCGTCGCTCGTCGTCGTGGACAACGGCGGCGGGCGTCTCGCGGCGGAGGCCCTGCGACGGCTCTGGCCCGGCGCGCAGCTCATCGTCAACGCGGAGAATCGGGGCTTCGGGCCCGCCGCGAACCAGGCTGCCGCGTCCGCGTCGGGCGACGTTCTCCTCTTTCTCAATCCGGACACCCGCGTCGAAGGGGAGCCGTTCTCCACGATCGCGGCGGTGTTCGCGACGGACCCGCGCGTCATCGCGGCCGCGCCGCGGCTGGTCGAAATGGACGGCGCCTCGGCGCCGCCGGGGCCGCTCCGGCTCGCATCGCCGGGCCGCGAAGATCAGGCGACGTTTCAGCTTCGCCGGCTGCCGCGCCTCGGCGCGGATGCGAGCGAGTTGCTGCTGGTCGATCACGCCTTTCCCAACCACGGGGGCCGCCGGCGTTCGCGGTACGCCGACGCGGACCGGGAAACCGGTTTTCCCGTCGAGCAGGCGGCCGCCGCCGCGCTCGCCGTGCGCCGCGACGCCTTCGTGCGTTGCGGCGGTTTCGACGAACGCTACGTTCCGGCCTGGTATGAGGACGTGGACCTCTGCGCGCGGCTGGCCGCGGAAGGCATGATCCTTTATGTCCCGGGAGCCCGCGTCCGGCACCGGGGAGGCGAGTCGGCGTCCCGCCTCGGGTACGCACGCTTCCTTCCGGCGTTCTATGGCAACGCGCTGCGGTATCGCCGCGAGCACTACGGCTCGGCCGCCCTCGCGGCGTACCACGCCCTGCTCGCGGCCGGCATGGTCCTGCGTCTCGCGCTTCTCCCGTTTCGCCGCGGCCTCCCGCGTTCCCGGGCCGACGCCGCCCGCGGCTATCTCGCCGTGCTCGGCCTCGCGGCCGGGATGGAGCACCCCGTCGGCAACCCCTCATGAGCGCCCCCGACGTTTCCCTCATCGTCGTCTCCCACGAGAGCGCCGCCGACCTGCCGGCCTCGCTCGCGTCCGCCGTCGCGCAGCGCGGCGCCACGTGCGAGACGATTTTGGTGGACAACGCCTCCGCGGACGCCTCCCGCGAGGTGGCGCAGCGGTTCGGCGCGTCCGTGCGGCTGCTCGCGCTGCCCGAGAACACGGGCTATGCGGCGGCGATGAACTCGGGGATCGCCGCGACGACGGGCCGCTACGTGCTGGCCCTGAACCCGGACTGCCGCCTCGAGCCCGACTTCGCCGCCGTGCTGACGCGGCGCCTGGACGCTCCCGACGCCGCGGACGTCGGTTCGGCATCGGGCCGGCTCTATCGCGCGGAGGGCCGTGAGCTGGCACGGTCCGCGCTGCTCGACTCCGCCGGGATCTTCTTCACGGCTTCCGGCCGCCACTTCGATCGGGGCGCCGGGAAGGTCGCCCAGGGACGGTACGAGGTCGAGGAGGAGATCGCGGGCGCCTCGGGCGCGGCCGGCTTTTACCGCCGCGCGGCGCTCGAGGACGCTCGGATCGCGACGGGGGAGTTCGACGCCGATTTCTTCGTCTACCGCGAGGATGCGGATCTCGCCTGGCGGCTGCGCAAGCTCGGCTGGCGATGCCTCTACGTCCCGGCGGCCGTCGCGGCGCACCGGCGGCGCAACCTGCCCGAGCGACGCCGCCAGATGTCGGCTCTCGCCAACATGCACTCGGTCAAGAACCGCTTCCTCCTGCGGATCAACAACCAGACCGCGGGCGAGTGCCTTCGGACGGCGGTGCCGACTTTCGCGCGCGACCTCGTCGTCCTGGCGGCCTGCCTGACGGTCGAACGCTCGTCGCTGCCGGCGTTCGGCTGGCTCTGGCGCAACCGCACGCGCCTGCGGGCCAAGCGGCGAGAGATCCAGGCGAAAGTCGCGAGGAAGCAAAGGCCCCCCTCACCCTGACCCGATCACGCCGTGCTTCGCACGACGTGCCCTACTGGCGTGGGTCTGCCTCTGGTGGTCGGGTCCCCCCTTCGGGGGGCGAGGGGACCTGGTTGGGGGAGCGACGTGACAACCCCCTCTCCCGGCCGGAGAGGGAAGGGTGAGGGGGGGTCCGCCGCAGCTGATAGCGTCCTGCCCCAATGCGCATCGGCATCCTCGGAACGCGCGGCATCCCGGCCCGCTACGGCGGTTTCGAGACGCTCGCGGAGGAGCTCTCGGCGCGCCTGGCGTCCCGCGGCCACGACGTGACGGTGTACACGCGCTCGCGCTACGCGCAGCCGGGACTCTCCACCCACCGCGGCGCGAAGATCCGCGTGCTGCCCACGATTCCGACGAAGTACCTTGACACCGTCGTTCATGGAGCGCTCTCCGGCGTGGACGCCGCGTTCGAGCGCTTTGATGCCGTGCTCGTCTGCAATGCGATCAATGCCGCGTCGTGCTTCCTGCCGCGGCTGTCCGGGAAGACGCGGGTCGTCCTGAACGTGGACGGCCTCGAACGCCACCGCCGCAAGTGGAGCGCCGCCGGCAAGCTCGCGTACCGCGTTTCGGAGTGGCTGTCCTCGGTCATCCCGGACGCGATCGTCTCCGACGCGAAGGTGATCCAGGAGTACTACCGCACGCGATACGGCCTCGCCTCCGTCTTCATCCCGTACGGCGGAGACCTGCCGCGGCCGGAAGGGCGCGCGACGCTGGATCGCCTCGGCCTCGCGCCCGAGCAGTACGTCCTCTACGTCTCGCGCCTCGAGCCGGAGAACAATGCCCTCGAGGTCGTCAGGGCCTATCGGGACGTTCCCGGAAGCGTGCCGCTCGTCGTGGTGGGCGACGCGCCGTATGCGGCCGGGTACATCGCGAGGCTGCGCGCGGCGGCCGATGCGAGGGTGCTCCTGCCGGGCGCGATCTACGGCGAGGGCTACCGCGAGCTGCTCGCCAACGCGGCCGCCTACGTGCAGGCGACCGAGGTCGGGGGCACCCACCCCGCCCTGGTGGAAGCGATGGGCTACGGCCGCGTGGTCTGCTACAACGCGACGCCCGAGAACGAGGAGGTCGCGGGCGGAGCGGCGCTGCCTTTCCAGGTCCGCGACCCCGCCTCGCTCGCCCGGCTGCTGCGTGGGATCCTGGATGATCCGGCCGCGCATTCCGTATGGAAAGAACGGGCAAAGGAGCGCACACGGGAGCGATATCGTTGGGACGATGTGGTCGACCGTTACGAGGCCGTTCTTGAAGCGGGGGGCGCCATCCCATAACATCGGCCGGGTCGGCCGGTATCCCGCCCCCGGAAGCGCCTCATGCTGAAACAAAGATCGCGCGCGATCGCCCTGGTGGTGCTCCTGACGGACCTCCTCCTGACGGCGGTGTCGCTGCCGGTGGCCTGGACGTTGCGGCAGGGTGCGATGAAGACCGCCTTTCCGAAGGTCTTCCCGCTCCCGCTCCAACCGCTGGACCAGTACCTCCTGCTCGTCTTTTTCATCCTGCCGATCTGGGGACTCCTGCTGGCCGCGGCGGGCTTTTACCGCAGCCACCGCACGCTCCCGCTCGGCGAGGAGATCTGGGCGGCGGGCAAGGTCGCCTTCGGCGGGACGGCGATCCTCGTCCTGCTCATCTTCGGCCTGCGGATGGACTTCGTCAGCCGCTGGTTCCTCGTCCTCTTCGGCTTCGTCAACTTTCTCTTCCTGACGACCGAAAAGATCGCCCTGCGGCTCCTGTCGCGCGGCGTCCGCGCCCGGGGCTTCAACTTCCGCACGGCTCTGATCGTCGGGACAGGCCCGAAGGCCGCGCAGTTCGGCGACTTCCTCGAGGGGCACCCGCACTGGGGCTTCCGGGTGGTCGGCTACCTCGACGACGACAACGGGGGAGAAATCGGCCTCAAAGGCCGCTGGCCCTGCCTCGGGACGATCCGCGATATGGAGGCCGTGCTCGCGGCGGAGGTGATCGACGAGGTCATTTTCGTCATCGAGAAAGGCAAGCTCGGCGAGTACGAGGGCGCCCTGCTCGTCGCCGAGCGCCACGGCGTGAGGGCGCACGTCTCCCTGGACATCTTCCCGCACGTGCTGGCGCGCCCGGTCCTCGAGGAGCTCGACGGCATCCCGCTGCTCACGTTCACGACGACGCCTTCGAATCCGGCCGAGCTGGCGGCGAAGCGGACGATCGACCTCGCCTTCGCGCTGGTTCTCTTCGTGGTGACGCTGCCGATCCAGCTCCTCGCGGCTCTCGCAATCCTGTTTTCTTCGGGCGCCCCAGTCCTCTTCCGGCAGGTCCGCTGCGGCCTGAACGGCCGGCACTTCACGCTCGTCAAGTTCCGGACCATGGAGCCGGGCTCCGAGGAGCGGCTGGCGGAGATCTCGCACTTGAACGAGATGACCGGTCCCGTCTTCAAGGCGAAACGGGATCCGCGCCTGACCCGCGTGGGGCGGCTGCTTCGACGCCTCTCGATCGACGAGCTGCCCCAGCTCTGGAACGTGATCGTGGGGGACATGAGCCTGGTCGGCCCGCGCCCGCCCCTGCCGGACGAGGTGTCGCGCTACGAGCCCTGGCAGCGCCGGAGGCTGAGCATGAAGCCAGGCCTGACGTGCCTCTGGCAGGTCGAAGGAAGAAGCGAGCTCGACTTCGACCGGTGGATGGCTCTCGACCTGAAGTACATCGACACCTGGTCGCCGTTGCTCGACCTGAAGATTCTGCTCAAGACGGTTCCGGCCGTGCTCTCGGGGCGCGGGGCGCGCTAGCCCGCCGCCGGTCCGCTAAACGGAAGGTAAACGAGATTCGCGAATCCCGCTGCTCAGCGGTTCCCGCTCCCGTCGTCTCCGCCGCCCTCGGACGCCTTGTACATGTACTTGATCGAACCCTTGGGCAGCAGGAGGTTCGGCCCGTTGTCGCGGTTGACCTTCAGGCAGCCCTTGTCGTACCACTCGATCCACCCATTGATTTTCTCGCCGTCGTTCAGGACGACGACCATCGGGGTCTTCGCCGCCATCTGCTTGAGGTAGTAGTAGCTTTCGGCGTTGGTCTGCTCCGGCGGGACCTGCTTACGCTGCGCAAAGGAACGCGTCGGGTAGCGGTCGGCCAGCTCGGCGAGGTTGGGGCGGATCAGCTTGCGGTTGGCGGCTGTCTCGTCGTCATTGCGGAAGGCGCCGCCGGATGAATTGCGATTGGCCACGGCTGTCTCTCTTCGTCCCGGGTAAAGGGTGGGACGTCTTGAGACCCTAAACCGGGGTCGGCGCCGGAATATTCTGGGGCTTCTTTGCGGCCGTTTGGGCCCGGTCGCCACCCTCGTCCTCGTAGGCCAGGCAGCACATCAGGCGGCCGCACATCCCCGAAATCTTGGAAGGATTGAGCGACAGATTCTGGTTTTTCGCCATCTTGATGGTTACAGGATGGAAGGACTTGAGGAACGTCGAGCAGCACAGCGTCAGGCCGCACGGGCCGATGCCGCCGCGCATCTTCGTCTCATCGCGAGGGCCGACCTGACGCATCTCGATGCGGACCGGGTGCGCCATGGCGAGGTCGGCCACCAGCTTCCGGTAGTCGATCCTCGACTCGGAAGTGTAATAAACCGTGACCTTTCGGCCGTCGAAGCTCTCCTCGGCGCGGACGAGCTTCATGGTCAGGCGCTTTTCGGACGCGAGGGTCCGTGCGTCTGCCATGAACAGATTCTCGCGGGCGACCTTCGACTTGTAGGAGGTCAGGTCCGTGTCGGTCGCCACCCGCACGAGCCGGCGCGAGTCGCGTAACTGACACTGTTTCATGATCATAGGCCGCAGATTCGTGATCTCGGCGTACTCCATTCCGGAGTCGCCTTCGACGATCACCCGCTGCTTGCGGGCGACCTCGATGCCCATCGTGTCGCACAGGACGCTGCGGCCGTCCTCGTGCTCGTTGATTCGAATGCCGACGTACTGGCCGGGATTGAAGGAGTTACCGATCCCGCAGCCGCCGCCGTTGCCACACCCGCCCATTGAAGACCCCCGAGGAGACGTTACCACGACCGACGGCGCCGGTCCCGGCCCGTGGGGCGGGCCAACTGGCCGTTCGGACAGGGCCGTCCTGGCCCCTGTTCTTCTTGACAGGCTGCGAGGGTGCCGTTATTTTGGGCGCTCTGATCACGGACTGGTGGGTTACGTCCTCCTGAGGAGAGTCTCCCGGGGGCGTGAGGAGGAGGGTCGGGTCGTCCGGTAGGACGGCCCCGCTCGTGTTTCCGGGGCGGCCTCCGCGGCCGCCC
>DATMNJ010000165.1:0-3810 GCA_035569175.1 Thermoanaerobaculia bacterium
GTCGGAGGTCAGCGTCTCCTCGTGGAAACGGATGGGGATGCCGGTTTCGCGCGTGAACCGCGCCGCGAAGGAGCGAATGCGCGCTGCGAAGGGGCTCTCCACGCCCTCCGGCGACCGCGGGATGCCGAACACGACCAGCTCCGACTCCTCCGCGCGGCAGAACCCGGCAAGCGCCGTGATGGCGATGGCGTCGCTCTTGCGCTGGAGCGTCATCCGCGGCGTGGCCAGCAGCCCCGAGGCGTCCGAGGTCGCCAGGCCGATCCGTTTCTCGCCGAAGTCCACGGCCACCACGACGGGCATTGGGAAAGAGTAACCTGCCGGCCGGAGCCGGCGCTATGATTCGAGGCGGCGCGCGTGGCGCGCGAAGGGAGCGTCTGTGAGCCGAATCACCAGGCCGTCCGGCCGTGTCGTTCTCGTCGCGGCCGTCCTCCTGCTCGCGGCCCACCGCGGCAGCCCCGCGGCCCAGAGCGCGGCGCCCGCGTCCCAAGCCACGTGCGTGTTCTCCAACCCGGCCTTCGCCGGAAAGTGCACGGAGACGGCCCCGGTGGCCCAGGGCTCCACGCCCGCCCAGGCGTGCGAGGCGATCCTGCAATGCCTGAACAGCGTGGATTGCCTGAAGACCTACTGCCAGGCGACCACCATCCGGACGGGGTGGAAGCTCGAATCTTCGAAGTGACCGGCGGCGGCGGTAGAATCCGCCCCCTATGAAAAACCTCGTCCTTCTCTCCGCCGCTCGGACCCCGATCGGCGCGTTCCTCGGCAAGTTGTCGTCCCTCCCGGCCCCGGCCCTCGGTGCGATCGCGATCAAGGCCGCTCTCGAGCGCGCGGGCGTCGCGCCGAACGAGGTCGAGCAGGTCATCTTCGGAAACGTCCTTCAGGCCGGGATCGGGCAGGCCCCGGCGCGCCAGGCCTCGCTCGGAGCGGGCATCCCGAACACGGTGCCCTGCGTGACCGTCCACAAGGTCTGCGGCTCGGGCATGCGCGCCGTCATGGACGCCGGCAACGGCATCGCGGCCGGCGAATACGAGGTCGCGGTCGCCGGAGGGATGGAATCGATGTCGAACGCGCCCTACCTCCTCGACAAGGCCCGCACGGGATTGCGCATGGGCAACGGCACCCTGGTCGATTCGATGATCAAGGACGGCCTGTGGGACCCCTACAAGGACGTGCACATGGGGACCTGCGCGGAGCTCTGTGTGGGCAAGTACCACTTCACGCGCGAGGACCAGGACGCCTTTGCCCTCGAGTCGTACCGGCGCGCCCAGAACGCCTCGAAGACGGGTCTCTTCGCCGCGGAAATCGCGCCCGTCGAGGTCGCCCAGAAGAAAGGCGACCCGCTCCGGATCGACGCCGACGAGGAGCCGTTCTCCGCGCCTCTCGAGAAGATGCCCACGCTCAAGCCCGCCTTCCAGAAGGACGGGACGGTGACGGCCGCCAACTCCTCCAAGATCAACGACGGTGCCGCGGCCCTCGTCGTGACGTCCGAGGACAAGGCGAAGGCGAAGGGTTGGAAGCCGATCGCCCGGATCGTGGCGTCGGCCGGAGTCGCCGCGGCGCCCGAGTGGTTCACGACGGCCCCGATCGCCGCCATCCAGAAGCTGCTCGCAAAAACGGGCCTCTCCGTCGCGGACATCGACCTCTTCGAGATCAACGAGGCCTTCGCGGCCGTCGCCATGGCGGCGATCAAGGAGCTCTCGCTCGACCCGGCGAGAGTCAACGTCCGCGGCGGCGCGGTCGCCCTCGGCCACCCCATCGGCGCCTCGGGCGCGCGCATCCTGACGACCCTCGTCCATGCCCTCCGGAAGGACGGCAAGAAGCGGGGCATCGCCGCCATCTGCATCGGCGGTGGCGAGGCCACCGCGATGCTCGTCGAGACGGTCTGACGCCCGCCGCGTTCGATCTGGTCGCCGGCGGCGTTGCGCGCTTCCGGGCCGAGGCGTCCTGGGCGTGGCGACTGCTGGCGCGCACGCTCCGGGAGGCCCCGGCGCGGCGACGCACGGAGGTCCATGGGCGCGCTCCGGTGGTCGCCGACGCCGCGGGGGAGAGCGCGATCGTTCTCGTGCACGCCGATCCGGAGGCATACCTCGTCCCGGCGGCGGCCCTGCGGCTGACGGAAGGCCTCGCGGCCCGCTCGGACCTCGACCTCCTCCTGCCCGTTTCCAACGAGCCCTGGTGCGAAGAGGCGCGCCTGGCCCCGCCGTTTGCCTACCCGACGCCGACGCTGCTCGCGGAGGCCGCGGCCGCCGTCGCGGCGGCGGCGGGCCCGCTTCGCCGGGCGGCCGCCCCGGCCTCGCCCGTGTACGCCGTGCGGCGATCGATTCTGGCGGGCCTTTCGCCACAGACCCCGCTCGAGGCAGTCCCGGCGGCGGGAGGGGGCCTGCGGGCCGCCGTGGATCCCGGAGCGTACCTGCACCGTTACGGCGCGATGGACGCTTCTCCGCGCGAGGATCTCGCGGCCCGGGTTGCGCCGGGGGCCGCGGCGGTCCTGGACGTGGGCTGCTCGAGGGGCGCGACGGCCGATGCGTTGCGGGCCCGGGGCGTCCAGCGGATTACGGGGATCGAGCCCGACGCGGAGGACGCCGCCGCCGCGGCCGAGGTCTACGACGAGGTCCTCTGCGCCCGGCTGGAATCGGTCACGGCGGATTTCACCGGACGGTTCGACGCGGTGCTGTTCGGCGACGTGCTCGAGCACCTCGAGGACCCCTCGGAGGCGCTCGTCCGCGTGCGCCCGTGGCTTGCGCCCGGCGGCGCGGTGATCGCGTCCGTTCCGAACCTCGGTCACTGGGCGATCGTGGACGACCTCATCCGGGGACGCTTCGACTACGTGCCGTACTCGCTGCTTTCGGGCACGCACGTGCGGTTCTTCACGCGGCCGACGCTCGTCGACCTCTTCGAGGCGTCGGGCTACCGCGTCCGCTCGATCGAGACCGTCGCGTTGCCGGCCTCTCCCGAGGGCGCGCTTCGCCGCGATCGACTGCGCGCCTTCCCGGGATCCTCCGGCGATCTCGACGTGGCCGAGTTCATCGCCGTCGCGGAGGCGGCGGCCCGATGACGGATGGCGGATAGCCGATCGCCGACGGCTCCGCTATCATCGGCTCGGATGATCGACAAGGTTCTCGCCTCGGCCGACGAGGCCGTCCGAGACGTGCCGGACGGCGCGACGCTCGTCGTCGGCGGTTTCGGGCTTTGCGGCATCCCGGAGAACCTGATCGCCGCCCTCGTCCGGCGCGGCGTGAAGGACCTGACGATCGTCTCCAACAACTGCGGCGTGGACGACTGGGGGCTCGGCCTGCTCCTGCGCACGCGGCAGATCCGCAAGATGGTCTCCTCGTACGTCGGCGAGAACGCCGAGTTCGAGCGCCAGTTTCTGTCGGGCGAGCTCGAGGTGGAGCTCGTGCCGCAGGGCACCCTGGCCGAGCGCATGCGCGCGGGCGGAGCCGGCATCCCGGGTTTCTACACCCCGGCCGGCGTCGGAACCCTCGTGGCCGAGGGCAAGGAAATCAAGCGCTTCGACGGCCGCGACTTCGTGCTGGAGCGGGGCATCGTGGGCGACTTCGCCATCGTCGCGGCGTGGAAGGCCGACCGTCTTGGCAACCTCGTCTACCGGAAGTCGGCGCGCAACTTCAACCCGATGGCCGCCACGGCCGGCCGGATCTCGGTCGCCGAGGTCGAGGAGCTCGTCGAGGTCGGCGCGCTCGACCCGGAGAGCGTTCACACCCCGGGTGTCTTCGTCCAGCGCGTCGTCGTCGCGCCCCGCCAGAAGCGCATCGAGCGGCGCACCGTGAGGAACGCTTGATCCTGTCGGCTGAG
>DATMNJ010000166.1:0-5168 GCA_035569175.1 Thermoanaerobaculia bacterium
GCACGAGGAAATCCACGAGAAGCTCGAGGAGGAAGGCGGCTCGATGCTGAGGCGGATCGCGCTGACGACCGCAATCCTGGCCGCTTTTGCGGCGATCGCCGCGCTCCGCGCCGGAGCCACGGTCAACGAAGCGTTGATGCTGCGCACCGAGGCCGCGCGGATCCAGGCCGAGGCGTCCGACCTGTGGGCCTATTACCAGGCCAAGGGCGTCAAGTCCGAGGTCGAGGAGGCCTCGCGGACGTCCTGGCTCGCCGTCGGGAAGGAGCCGCCGCCCGAATATGCGGCGAAGGCCGCCCGCTATGGCGAGGAGCAGAAGGAGATTCAAGCCAAGGCGAAAGAGAAGGAGAAGGAGCGCGACGAAAAGGTCGCGGAGTCGGACCACCTCCTCCACACCCACCACGGTTTTGCCTACGCGGTCGCCATCTTCCAGGTCGCGATCGCTCTCGGCGCCGTCGCCGCGCTGACGCGCAATCGGTCCTTGTGGCTCGGCTCGCTCGTTCTCGGAGCGGCCGGACTGATCCTGCTCGCGACGAGCATCCTGCGCTAGGCGTCGGTTCTCGAGAGGGAGCTCGTAAGTCTCGCCCGCCCTTCCCAATCCCCTCCGCTACTGCTGGAAGGCGTACGAGACTTTCACGAAGAACTGCTGGCCGGCGCGGGTCAGGACGTTCTGGTCGTCGAGAGCGCGGGCGTCGCCGTACCCAACGAAGACGACGCTCTGCCAATTCAGCTTGTAGGACAGAAGCGCCGACCCTGCGAATCCGCCCTCGCGCTCGGCGACCGGCTGGATCCACAGCGACGGGTCGCGCCGCACGTCCTGGTACTGGCCGATCAGCCGCAACAGCATCCGAGAATTGAAGACGTAGACCGCCTTCAACCGCGCGACGTCGGCCGTGAAGAGCCGGCCCGACGATCCTTCCACCGTCTCGTCGATCCAGCGCCGCTCGAGGCGCATGTCGAGGCCGAGGTGGTCGGTGGGGCGCACGAGCGCCGTCACGAGGACGTCCCCGCCGGTTCCCACCCGCACGTTGTCGACGTCGGGTTGCCTGCCGTAGTTGCCCGTCACGCCGATTGCGGGCAGGAAGCCGGACGGCGAGGCCGTCACCGTGAACGCCAGGCGGTCGTAGTCGAGAGTCTGGCCGTTGATCGCGACAGCCTCGAAGTTGTAGTCGAACTCGGCGCGCAGGCCGCCCATCGCCTGGAAGGAGACGCCGGGAAAGGCCTTGCGCGCGATCATCGCGCCGTCGCGGTCCTGCGAGAAATTGCCGCCCGTCAGGAAACGCCAGCGCGAGAAGAACCCCGTCGGATAGATGCGATACCCCGCGCCCCAGGTGCCCTGGCTGTATCCGACCTGGGGCACGAAGCCGTCGTCGGCGCGGAAGCCATCCGCAAAGTCGTCGTACTGGAGCAGCCAGTCCCAGTGGTACGACGTGTGGCTCCAGTTGCCCGTCAGGCCGAAGCCCGAGATCTTCTGGCCGAGCCACGACGGCGAAAGGTCGGGACGGTCGGGCAAACGCGAGAAGCTATAGAGGTACTGGCCCATGACGAGGTCGGCGTCGTTGGGGCGCCACTGGAAGTCGCTGCCGACGACGTAGTTGTAGGCGCCACCCTCGGCGACGCGCGCGGTCGCCACGGCGCCGACGAAGGACGTGCCGATGTCGTGTCGGGCGCGCGCGATGCCGACGTAAGAGGTGAAGTCCTGCGGCGCCGTTCCCGAGAACACGGGGCCGGGGATGACGACCTGTCCGCCGCCCCGGTCGTCGGTCGCCAGGACGGTGTACGACGTCGAGCCCTCGCGGCTCGTCAGCCGGCCGCCCCAGAGCGGGTCGGTGATCGTCCGCGTGTAGATCGCCTGGATCGGCGTTTGGAGCAGGTCCACCTGCTCGAGAAAGAACGGCCGCTTCTCGGGATAGAACAGCGCGAAACGTTCGTTGACGCCGATCTGCACGACGTCCGATTCGACCTGCGAGAAATCCGGATTGATCGTCGCGTCCACGACCGTGCCTGCGTCGGGGAGCCATTTGAAATCGAGCCCGAGCTGGCCCTTGGTCACCGTGTCCTTCTGCGTGACGCCGCCATCGGTCGGGACGGCCGGGTAGACCGTGTCCGAGAAGCCGGCCGCGTACGGCGCGAGGACGGAGTGCATCCCCTGGGGCAGTCCCTCGACCCCCTGGAGCGTCGCCGACCAGCAGAGAAAGCAGCTCGATCCGCGCGGCATCTTCACGCTGTAGAACTGGTAGTTGAACTCACGCGGCCAGACCCGGTAGACCATGAGCGCCCAGTCCTGGGGGTTCTTGTTCGGGTAGCGCAGCGAGGCGAGCGGGATCGCGACCTCCACGGTCCAGGAGTTCGTGCCGATCCTGCCGGCGGATTGCCAGAACCAGTCCGGCGAGGTGTCCTCGCCGAAGGGCGACTCGTTCAACATCGAGTCGGTCTGGATCCCGTTCGGGCCGATCCAGAAGTCCACGGCCGAGCGGCGCGCGTTGTCCACATCGAGGAGGACGCCGACGTAGTCCTGCTGGTCGGTCACGCCGTCGCGGTCCACGTAGGGCGCGCGAATCTTCGAGACGTCCGGCTCCTCACACCAGAAGGACGCGTAGAAGTACTTGTCGTCGCGCCCGACGCGGGCGATCGTCTTGACCGGCGGCACCGTGTTGTCGCCCGGCTGGAACTCGTAGAACGTGTCGATCACCAGGGCGTCGGCCCAGCCCGGATCCGAGAGGTCGCCGTCGATCACGATCGGCTTCGTGATGCGCGGCAGGGAAAGGGTCGGGGGGACGGGAAGCTCGTCGGCCACGAGCCACGGCGCGCAGAGCACGGCCAGGACGGCGAGCACGCGGGACCTCATTGAGGGAATCGTACGGGAGGAGGCGGCGAAAGTTACGCCCCCCCCTCACCCCAACCCTCTCCCCCCTTCGGGGGGCGAGGGAGATTGTTTGGGAGACCGGACTCTAGAACCCCGTCTCCCGGCGGGACCCGACCACCGAAGGCAGACCCCCGACAGTAGGGCACGTCGTGCGAAGCACGGCGTGATCGGGTTGGGGTGAAAGGGGGGCGCCCCTACCGGAAATCGTGGCTCGGCATCCGCTCGAACTCGGGAATCGTCCAGAAGCGCTCGGCGCGGACGGACATCGAGCCGTCCTGTTTCTGCAGCCGCCCCTCGACGACGAGAGCGCCCGAGCCCACGACGATCGCGCGCTGCCGCCGGAAGAGGTCCGGCCGCACGATCGCCTGCAGCATTCCGGTCTCGTCCTCCAGCGTCAGGAACACGAATCCCTTGGCCGTGCCGGGCCGCTGGCGCACGATGACGGCGCCGGCCGCCGTCACGACGTCGCCGTCCTTACGCCGGGCCAGGTCCGCCGCCGAGGCCACGCCCCGCCGCGTCAGTCCCGACCGCAGGTGCGCGAGCATGTGCGGCCCCGCGGTCATCTCGGTCGTCGCGTAGTCGGCCCGCGTCTGCTCGATCGGCGACATTTCGGGCAGCGGCGAGGGATCGTCGGTCGGCACCGACGCGAAGAGCGGCCCGGCCTTACGCGACGCCTTCGCGACCTGCCACAGGGCGCCCCGCCGCGTCTTTCCGAACGCCGCGAAAGCCCCCGCGTGCGCGAGCAGCTCGAGGTCTCCCGCCTTGAGCGCCGTGCGCCGCGCGAGATCGTCCACCGACGAGAACGGCCGCTCGGACTGCGCCCGCTCGATCGCCTCCCCCGCCTCGCGGCGCAGGCCCTTGACGAAGCGCATGCCGAGGCGCACGGCGCCCGCCTCCCACCGGCACATCCAGCCCGAGTGCGCCGCGTCCACGGGCAGCACGCGCGTGCCGTGGTGCTGCGCGTCCTTGACGAGGGTCGCCGGGTGGTAGAACCCCATGGGCCACGCGTTCAAGAGCGCCGCGAGAAACGCCGCGGGGTGGTGCGCCTTCAGGTACGCGCTCGCGTAGGCAATCAGCGCGAAGCTCGCGGCGTGGGACTCGGGAAAGCCGTAGAGCGCGAAGGACGTGATGCACTTGACGATCTGGTCCTGCGCCGCGGCCCCGATGCCGCGCGCCGCCATGCCCGCGCGCAACCGTGCCTCGATCGAATCCATCCGCTCGACCGAGCGCTTGAAGCCCATCGCCCGGCGCAGCTCCTCCGCCTCGCCGCCCGTGAACCCGGCCGCGACCATCGCCATCTTCAGGATCTGCTCCTGGAAGAGGGGAACGCCGAGCGTGCGCTTCAGGATCGGCTCGAGGCAGGGGTCGGCATACTCGACGGGCGCGCGGCCCTGCCGGCGCTCGAAGAAGGGGCGCACCATGCCGCCCACGATCGGGCCCGGCCGGATGATCGCGACCTGCACGACGATGTCGTAGAAGCACTTCGGCGCGTTGCGCGGCAGAGACGCCATCTGCGCGCGGCTCTCGACCTGGAAGAGGCCGACGGTGTCGGCGGCGTTCAACATCGCGTAGACCGCGGGGTCGTCCTGCGGCAGGTGCGCGAGGTCCACCGCGATCTTCTCGTGGGTCGCGATCATCGGGATCGTCTCCTCGATCGCCGCGAGCATGCCGAGGCCGAGCAGGTCCACCTTCACGATGCCGAGGTCCGCGCAGTCGTCCTTGTCCCACTGCACCACGACCCGGCCGGGCATGGAGGCGGGCTCGAGCGGCACGACCTCGTCGAGCCGCCCCGCCGCGACGACGATCCCGCCCGAGTGCTGGCCGAGGTGGCGCGGCAGGTTCTGGATCTTCAGGAAGAGGCGCAGGAAGTGGCGCGCGCGCCGCTCCTCCGGGTCGAGCCCGGCGGCGGCGATCTCGCCCTTGAGCTCTTCGGGCGGATCGCGGATCTCCCCGAAGTTCCAGCCGCCCAGCTGCTTCGAGAGGGCGTCCACCTGCTCGGGCGAATAGCCGAGGGCCTTGCCGACCTCGCGCGCCGAGGACCGGTCGCGGTAGGTGATGACGTTGGCGGTCATGCCGGCGCCAAGCGGGCCGTACTTTTCGTAGACGTGCTGGATGACGCGCTCGCGCTGGTCGCCGGACGGCAGGTCCAGGTCGATGTCGGGCCACTCGCCGCGCTCCTCCGAGAGGAAGCGCTCGAAGAGCAGCTCCATCTTCACGGGGTCGACGGCCGTCAGAGACAGCGCGTAGCAGACCGCGCTGTTCGCCGCAGAGCCTCGTCCCTGGACGAGGATCCGGTTCTCGAGGC